>CADCWJ010000767.1 GCA_902806365.1 uncultured Thermomicrobiales bacterium | reverse complement strand
TCTATGGAAGGAACGATGCCCGTGCGACCGCTGAAGATCGGTGTCCAGCTCCCGGAGGTCGAGTACCCGTACACGTGGACCGAGTTGGCCACGATGGCCGGCATCGCCGAGGACATCGGCCTCGATTCGATCTGGCTCGGCGATCACCTGATGTACCGGTATCCCGACCCGAACCAGCCGCCACGCGGTCCGTTCGAGGCGTGGACCACGCTCAGTGCCCTTGCCGCTGTCACCAGCCGGGTGGAGCTTGGCCCGCTCGTTGCCAGCACCGGCTTCCATAACCCGGCCATGATCGCCAAGATGGCGGCGACCATCGACCAGGTCAGCGGCGGACGCTTCGTCCTCGGTCTCGGTTCCGGGTGGAACGAGGCAGAGTATCGCGGGTTTGGCTTTCCCTACGATCAGCGTGTCAGTCGCTTCGCCGAGTCCCTGACCATCATCCGGACGCTGCTCGAGACCGGCGAGTGTACCTTTCATGGCGAGTTTTACGATCTGGACGGGGCACTGCTCTTTCCACGCAGCCCCCGGCCGGATGGCCCACCGATCATGCTTGGGTCGAAAGGGCCGCGGATGCTGGCGATCGCACTTCCCCACGTCCAGATGTGGAACGCATGGTTCGCCGACTATAACAACAGCCGCGAAGGCTTGACGGCACTCCTAGCGCGGCTCGACACGGCGTGCGAGCAGGCAGGGCGCGATCCGGGGACGCTGATCCGGACCGTCTGCCCGCTGGTGCGGATGTCCGGCGGAGAAGGGCGGCTGTCCGCAAGCGGGCGGGTCGATCGGGGGCTCGATGGTGGAGATCCATCCAGGATCGCCGATGAGTTGGCCGCCTACGCGGACCTTGGGATCGGTCATGTCCAGCTCGTGCTGGACCCGATTACCCCACGCTCGATCGCCGCCCTCGCCCCCATGCTCTCCCTCCTGGATGCGTAGCAAGCGGCGCTTTTGGCGGCCGGTCTCCCGCTCGCCCGTGGCCTTATTGGGCCGGGCGATGCGGCACGACAATGCGCGGCAGCCTCAGGCCGATGTGCACCCCGCTGATCGTCCACGGGATCAGAAGTCTCCTGCGCGGATCAGTCACCGGACTGCTTCCCATCGTGTCGCCACGAGTGCATCGGCTCCCAGCCGAGCAGGCGCCGCGCCTTCCCGACATCGTACGCTCCGGCGTTGCCGGGAATCGATGTCCGAACCTGGGTCGACGGCGCATGCTGGCGCACCATCGCTTCGGTCCCCTCCTCGATCAGGGTGTCGGAGGCCACGATGTTGAATGTCTCGAATTCGAACGGTTGCTTCCGGGTGGCCTCGATCGCGAGTCGGCAGGCCCGCGCCGCGTCACGCAGATCGACATACCCCCACATCGTTCGCGCCGACTCCACCCATTCGGGCTCGGCACGGTGCCGTGTGACCGAGGCAAGCTGCTCCTCCCGCGTTGCGATCCAGTGAAACCGAAGCGCCGCGACCGACATCCGATCGCGGCGGCTGAACATCTGCGCGGTCCGCTCGTCGACTTCCTTGGAAAGTCCGTAGGCGTCATGGTTGAGCATCGGATGCGCCTCGTCGACCGGTATGTAGACGGGAGGAAAGGGCTCGTTCGCCCAGGCGCTGCCGTAGGCCGAGACGCTGGACGCGAACGCCACCCGCTTGATCCCCAGCAGCGACACCGCCTGGAAGACGGCGAACGTCGCACCGGTGTTGTTTCGGAAGACGATTTCATCAGGATGCGCGTACGGCGCCGGGATCGCGCCAAGGTGGATCAGCGCGTCGCATCCGACGGCGGCGCCCGCCACCTGCCCGACATCGCCAAGGTCCGTTTCGACGAACCGCGCGCCCTCCGGGGGCTGCTCCTTCGGGTGCACCCGGTCGACCGCCACAACCTCGTAGCCGTTTTCGACCAGCTCGCGCACGACCGCCCGACCGAGCCGACCGCTCCCTCCCGTCACCAGAACCCGCTCGACAGCCACCGTTTCCCTCCTCCTGTGTGACACCGGTGTGTAAAGGGCCGGCTCGCTGGAAAGGGAATCGACCCTGAACCGAGTAATGAGCTCCAGGCTGAGCTCATTGCCACGACTCATGCCGCCCATTCCGTCGCCGAGAAGCTCGCAAGCTGCTTCGGTGCTCGCCCGATGCAGACGGTCGTCGGTTGCGCCCGGCGATCCCCGCGACCGCAGGTAAAACGTGCCCGGGCGGTACGAGATTCATCCCAGATGACACGCGCAGGGCGTGCCGGTATCGACAGGCGTACGGACCTCGAGCGGAACAACGACCCGTGCCGTCGAGAATGCGACGACCTTTCCCTCGGCTGGTTATCGTAGAGGATCACGCCGTTTGGCTCCAGCATCGCGCTCACGACCTGCGTGACATCCCTCACATCGAGCCAGGTCATCGTACCGCCCGGACTCCATGGCGGGACATCCCCGGGAATCCATCGGCAAGTTGCGGACATTCCGCCACGTTACGTAATGCACCGACGTCGATTACCGGCAGGACGCGCCGGAGTGCGCCCGCCAGTTGGCCACAGAACCTTCCCGGGGTATTCACATGGAGTTCACAACCGGTCCCTAGCATGAAAGGCAACGGCATCGGTCCTGGCGCCGGCGCCACCCGATTCCGGCCAACGTCCGTCACGGAAACCAGGAAAGGGTCTCGGATATGAAGAAGCTGATCGTTGGCTCGCTCGTCGCATTTGCGCTCATCACAAAGGTACGGGCGCACCCGGGCCGGGAATTCCGGATGCACGGTGGATCGCCATGGGCGCAGTCCAGGCGCGACCTGAGGATGCGCCGGGGTCGAAGGTACGGTCACGGTTTTCGGAACAGTGGCCGGTTCGCACCGCATACGGCTGGAGAATATCTGTAATGAGGCAAGTCATCAGGCAACGCTGGATCTTCGGAACGCTGCTCGTCCTCCTGATCGCGGGTGTCATTGCCGCGGTCGCTTGGGGAGGCGACGGAGATCGGAACGGCTGGCGCGACGATCGCGTCCAGGTCGTCCGGGTCGCCGATGACGGCACGACGACCACCGGTGACACCATCGTCATTGAAGGCGGTCGCCCATTCTTTCCGTTCGGGCTGCTGCTCGTCCCGCTGGTATTCTTCCTGTTCTTCGGGTTTCTCCGCGGCGCCTTGTGGGAAAGTCCACGGGGAGGGCCCGGATGGCGAGGCGGATATGATCCCGATGCCCTGAACGAGTGGCATCGTCGCCAGCATGAGGGAGACCGGACCAATGCCGACGACAGGGCAGCCGGCACCTCCTGACCGATTCAGGATGTCTCCCTTTCCCCACCCGGCCGGGATCACCAAGTCCCGGCCGGATCGGACGGCCCCGCGATGCCGGACACCAAAATGATGGAACCGTGAGCACGACCACCGTCCTCATCGTCGACGACGAGCCTGCGCTCGTCCGGCTCACCCGCGACTACCTTGTCCGGGGTGGATTCCGCGCCGTCACCGCCGCCGACGCCGCTGGTGCGCTGCAGCGATTCCGGGCGGACCGGCCCGACCTGATCGTGCTCGACCTCGGGCTCCCGGACCGGGACGGGCTGGATGTGATCCGCGAGGTCCGCCGTACCTCCAGCGTGCCGATCATTATCCTCACCGCCCGTGGTGGGGAAACGGATCGGATCGTGGGGCTCGAGCTGGGTGCGGACGACTACATGGTCAAGCCGTTCAGCCCGAACGAGCTCGTCGCCCGTGTCCGGGCGGTGCTTCGCCGTGGCGCGAGTACGCCCACCAGAACCGACCACATCGTGATCGCCGATCTCGAGATCGACATCCCCCGGATGCGCATCCTGCGCGACCGCCAGCCGATCGACCTGACCGCGACCGAGTTCCAGATCGTGACCACCCTCGCTCGTGAACCCGGCCGCGTGTTCACCCGGGCCCAGCTCCTGGACGTCATCCACGGCGTGATGATCGAGGCCTACGAGCGCGCGATCGACGCGCACATCAAGAACATTCGCCGCAAGCTGGAGCGAGACTCGGGCAGGCCGTCATACATCCTGACCGTTCACGGTGTCGGCTACCGGTTCACCGATGTCCCCTAGGGGGCGGCGCGGCCCGCCGTGGCGCCAGCATGCCCCCCCGCCGTGGTGGCCGAACGATGAGCCGTGGCCCCCCCACGGTCCACCCTGGCGCCACCGGCGTCGGGACATCCGGCGCCGCTTCGCGATCTTCTTCGGTGTGCTGTTCCTTCTCCTGGCGATTCCGGTTATCGCGGCCTTCCATGCCACCACCAGCCAATGGGGCAACGATCGCGACGGCCCGCCGTTCCCCTGGTTCGTCCCCTTTTTCTGGCTGGGACTGATACTGCTCATCGTCTGGACCGTGCGCCGCCTGCGACGGACGATCGATCCTCTTGCGGACGTGATGGAGGCGGCCGCGAGGGTTGCCGAGGGCGATTACACGGTGCGTGTCCAGGCCGATGGCCCCGGCGATGTTCGACATCTCATCGAAGCGTTCAACACGATGACGATCCGGCTCCAGGTGAACGAGCAACAGCGGACGCACCTCTTCTCGGACATCGCCCACGAGCTGCGCACCCCGCTCTCGGTCGTCCACGGCGCCATCGGAGGCATGCTTGACGGCGTCTACCCGAAGGACGACGAACATCTCGCGCCGATGCTCGACCACACTCGCGTCATCGCCCGGCTGCTCAACGACCTCCAGACCATCGCCACGGCCGAGGCCGGTACGCCGCAGCTCCATCGTGAGCCGACCGATCTCCGCGCGCTGATCGCCGATGTGTCCGCCTCCTTTACGCCGGCCGCGACCAGGGACGGCGTCGACATGCGCACCGACCTGGCGACGACCCCGGAGGTCGAGATCGATCCCGTCCGCATCCGCCAGGTGCTAGACAACCTGGTTACCAATGCCCTGCGGTACACCCCAGAGGGCGGCCATGTCGCCCTTTCCCTCCGGGAAACGAATGAGGGTATCGCGATCGAGGTGCGCGACACCGGCCGGGGCATGACGCCGGAGGAAGTCGGGCGGATGTTCGAGCGGTTCGCCAAATCGGCGGACTCCGGCGGAAGCGGGCTGGGACTCGCGATCGCGAAGAGCCTCGTCGAGGCCCACGGCGGCACTATAACCGGCACAAGCCAGCCCGGCGCTGGAACCACCATCACCATTACCCTCCCGGCCGGGACGACGAGATGACGCCCGGCGGCGCCCCCACGCGAGAATCCCGGTGTGTTGATCCCTATGAATCCGTGGGAGCGTGCAGGATCAGGAGAACACTATGATGTCCGCCAGCGACCAACACCTGCCAGCATATGTTGCACTCAGCGAGAGGATCGCCGCGCTCAAGGCGGCCGGTATCTGCTACCAATGCCACGACCTCGCCACCGGCGAGCTCTTTGGGGACCAGACCGTGATTGCCGACAATGCGAGGATCCGGATCGTGCTCGATCCCAACCCGAAGTCGCGTGGACACACCATCGTCGTCTGGAAACCGCACCAGGCGGACTTCTCCGAACTCGAGCCCGGGGAGACCGCCGAGCTCTTCGTTCGCTGCACGGAACTGGCGAACGCTATCAAGCGTGGGCTTGGAGCGGAGAAGGTCTACCTGGTGACGATGTGCGACGGCGAGCCGAACCATCTCCACATCCGGCTCATCCCGCGATATGCCGGTGAACCGATCGGCTCGAAGCGCTTCGTCGCGCCGCGCTCTCCGATAGGGAACGCCGAGGCGACCGCCACCGCAATCCGCAACGCGCTGCCGGATTGAGCTGCGAGGGCCGGTTTTCAACGTGTGCGTGCGGCCGGGGCAACGGTTGTAGGGGCGGACTAGCGGGCGCCAATACCGGTTTGACCTGATTGAGCGTGCCCGCGTATGTCCGCCCGTGGCTGGGCCAGCAATCGTTTCGGATTTGCAAGCAGACCTAAAAGATCCACGCCGTGAGGGAGATCGCCGGCACAAGCAGACCGGCAGCGCAGATGATTCGCATCGACCACCGGTGACGGAGATCGGGACGGACCAGGACGACCGTGGAGGCCAATCCGGCGAGGATCAACCCGCCGATCGGGCCACCAGGGAATCCGGTGATCAGCACGGCCACGATCAGGGAGACGACGATCGTGGTGGTCGATGTGCGCCCGCCCGGTGATACTCGTGGCGAATGCTCGCCGGTCATGTCCATGATGCCCAGTTCTCCATCGACTGGCGCCTGATGCCATCCAATTCACGGAGCGCCCCCAGGGAACATGCGTTATAACAACATAAGATTATCGTGGCACGAGACCAGCGAGCATCGACTGCATCGTCCATTGGCACGCACGTTCCGGGACAATTCTTCGTGACACCCATCGTCATTCTACCCACCGACACTGGCGAGGCCGGCGCTGACCTTGTCGGGGCGGTTATCACGCAGGAAGTTCGGCAGGACGGCGCGCGCCGTTTCCGCAAGGGTCACCGCATCTCCCTGGACGACCTGCCGGTCATCGCCGCGCTGGATCGCTCGATCCACGCTGTGCGCCTCGCGGAGGATGACGTGCACGAGGACGACGCCGGGCGCCGCATCGCCGCCCTGATAGCCGGAGACGGCCTTTTCGCTCGCGAACCGGTCCAGAGCCGGGTCAACCTCGTCGCCGGGCGCAAGGGGCTCGCTCGGGTCGACGCCGGAGCCGTCTTCGCGATCAATACCCATGGCAGCGTGGGTGTGTTCACCGTTCCGGATCGCCTGCCCGTCGTCCCCGGCAAGATCGTGGCAGGCGCCAAGATCGCGACGGTCGCCATCGAGCGGTCTATCCTCGACGAGATCGAACGCTTCCTCGCCGGGCGTGACGAGCCCGTGCTCCAAGTCAAGCCGTTCCTGCCGCACATCGTCGGCGTCGTCGTCACCGAGGGGCTCGCCGACGCCGTGCGGGACCGTTTCGAGCGCACCGTCCGCGACAAGATTGCCTGGTACGGCTCCACCGTGCTCCGGTTCACGCACATCCCGGAGAATCCCGGTGCGGTGGCGGGCGCGATGCGCGACCTCTTGAACGACGGGGCAGACCTGATCCTGAGTGCCGGCGGCAACATGATGGACCCGCTCGATGCCTCGCTGCAGGCGCTCCCCGCGATCGATGCGACGATCACCCGGCTCGGCGCACCGGCCCATCCCGGCTCGATGTTCTGGCTCGGCTACACGAATCGGACGGAGATTCCGATCGTGAATCTGGCCTCCTGTTCGATGTACTCGAAGGCGACCGTCGCCGACCTGGTGTTGCCCTGGGTGATGGCCGGTGAGCATGTCACCGCCGACGACCTCGCCTCGCTCGGCTACGGCGGTCTGCTCGATCGAGACATGGGCTGGCGCTTTCCGAAGTACGACGCCGACTCAACTGAGGAGCACGACGAGCCGATCTAGCCGTCGCCGGTGCCCCCGATCCGGCGATGATGCCCTGTACGCGCCCCCCGTTCCCCGACCTCGCTGCGCGATCCCACGTAAACTTGATGGATGACGCGTCGCTGACACAGGAGTTGACCCCCGATGTTGTGCCCCATTGACCAGACCACACTCGTGATGACCGAACGGCAGGGCGTCGAGATCGACTATTGCCCCACCTGCCGTGGCGTCTGGCTTGACCGCGGCGAGCTCGACAAGGTGATCGAGCGTGCCCGCCCCGAATCGACTTCCTCTGCCAGGTATCGCGACGACGATGACGACGACCGTGACGAGCGGCGCGACTATCGCCCCCAGCAGGGGCAGGGCGGTATGCTCGGCAAGGTCACCCAGGCGCTCGGCCAGCGCGGGGGTGGCGACCAGACACAGTACGATCAGCAGGGACGCCCGCGACGGAAGAAAAAGGAATCCTTCCTGGACGAGCTGTTCGATATCTGACCGGGAGACGGGGGCCATCTTCTTCCGAGGTGGCGCCCCTCGCGGCGTTCGTCCCGGGATTTCCTCGCAAGCGTCGGGAGGGGCCGGGAGGATCGCGACGCGTTCATTCCCGGCGTGCCGCCAGGCGTGTCAGAGCCATTCGCGTCGCCTCCATGCCGCTTACCGATGCCGCTTACGGGCGGGCCTGGTTGACCCCGACTGGAACCGCCTGTGGCGATCACACCGACCGATCCCTCCCTCAACGAACGCGGGCCCGATGAGTTCCAGCGGCGGGTGATCGACGCGCCCGAGCGCTCGATCCGGGTGCTGGCGCCCGCCGGTTCCGGCAAGACCGAGACGCTGGTGCGCCGGGTCCGGAAACGGGTCGCTGACGGTGTCGATCCCCGGCGCATCCTCGTGCTCACGTTCGACACCAACGCCAATGGCGCGTTCATCGCCAAGATGGGCGCGCTCGGTCTCCGCCAGCGCCCGGATACGCGTACCCTCAACGCCTTCGGGTTGTGGGTGCTGCGCCAATTCTTTCCGGAGGAGCGGCACAACGTCGGCCAGCCGTCGTTCCTTCCCGTTGACCCCACGCTCGGTCGCCTCGTCGAGATGACCGAGCGCCGTGCGCTGACCGAGATCTTTGGCATCCTCAAGAGTCACCTCTTCGACCCCCGCGACACGGATAGGGCGTCGAAGGCGGCGCTTCAGAAATTCGTGCGGACGCACTATCAGCGGCTCGTTCCCGAAACCTATTTTGCCCGCTTCGGGTTCGAGAACGCCGCTCCGTTCGCGCGCGCGGTGAGTGGGGAATTCCGGCGCTACGAGTCGTTTCTCGCCGACCGCGGCGTGATCGACTTCGACGACCAGAAGCTTCGCGCGTTCAGGCAACTCCAGGCGCAACCGGAGGCGCTGGCCGGGGTGCGCGCCCGCTACGACGAGGTCATCGTCGACGAGTTCCAGGACATCAACCGGCTCGATGTCGAGCTGATCCGGCTTGTAGCCGAGAAGGCGACCCTTGTCGTCACCGGCGACGACGATCAGGCAATCTACGAGTTCCGCTGGGCTTCTCCCGATTTCCTGATCGATCCGGTGAAGACACTTGGCCGCGTGTTCGCGTCGTACGAGCTGGGCGTCAACTACCGCTGCCCGGAACTTATCCTCGACCATGCGATGCACCTGATCGGGCACAACCGGCACCGCGTCGCGAAGGCGCCGACGAGCGGCGCCGCCTGGGTGGGAACGGTCGAGCGGATCGAGCAGGGAGACCGCCTCGCCGAGGCCAAGGCGATCCTGGGCCGGATCCAACGATTGCGACAGGAGCAGCCGGGCGGGGCATTTCGCGACATCGGGATCCTCTATCGCCGCAATGCGCAGCACTTCGCGATCCAGGTGGCGCTCGCGACCACCGGTATCCCGTATACCGTGCGCAGGGAGTTCGACCTCAGAATCATCTGGGATCAGGCGCTCCGGTTGCTCGATCTCTCGACAACGGTACGCCGGAACGATCCGGCAGATGTTCCGGATTACCGGATCGCGGTCGCCAACTTCTCGCGGTTCCGCTACATCACCGATTCGGCCCGCTCCAGCATTCACCGCGCCGCCGCGTCCGACCCACCGGGACCGCTGCACTGGGATGTCGTGGTCGCCGCGGTCGAAGCCGCCGCCGGGCATGCGCGGGCGGTCGAGTTCCAGACCGCGATGCGGCGGTTGAGCTCGGCGGCCACGATCGACATGGAGCTCGACATCATCGAGCGCGACTTTCTGGGCATCGCTGACAGCCGCGAGCACGCTGAGGAGTCACCGCTGAGCCTGCTCCACGACATCCTCTCGCGCAAGCGCTCCAACCGGCTCGAATCGATCGAGCGGCTGCGGTCGTTCGTGGCGAAGACGGCGGCCAGCCAGGCCTCCGGCGATGCCGTCGACCTCTGCACTTGCCATGGCGCCAAGGGGCGGCAGTGGCGAACCGTCGTGTTGCCTTCCTGCAACGAGGGCGTCTTCCCCGACCCCCAGGGTAGCTCCACCACCCGGGACCTCGAAGCCGAGCGACGCCTGTTCTACGTGGCGATGACCCGTGCCGCCGAACATCTGGTGATCGGCCACGTTCCGGCGTCGGGCGAGCGAAAGCCGAGCCGGTTTCTCTACGAGGCCGGCTTCCTGACCGCGCCGAAGCCCGCTGCTACCTCCGTGCCGGCCGGGGCGATCCCGAGAACCCGCCCCGCACCGAAGTCCAGCGCCAACTCGCGTACCGCGGTTACGGCGCGCGCGAATCCACGGCGCTCCTGAACGCCGGGCCAACGCTCGGAAACCGGGCGCTGACGTGACGGCGGGACCTCCTATCCGGGGTGGTTGTCGAAATATCGCAGGATGCCGCGGGCGTAGGCGGCTGCCATCAGACGCTGGTTCTCGGGCTGGATCACGAACCGCGTATCCTCATCGTTGGACAGGAAGGCGCCTTCGACGATGATGCCAGGCATGTTCGTCGGGACGATCGTGTAATTCGCTCCGTTGACGCCGGGGCCGGTCATGACCAGGTGTTCCTCGGTGCCGAAATCGTGCTGGACCGAGTCGAGCCGTGTGTCGTCCAGCGCATCCCGCCCATAACCACCGCCGTACTCGCTGTTGCGCATGGCGGTGTCGAGTTCACGGTACACCAGGCGTGCCAGTTCGGCGTTGAAATCACCGAACGGTCGATACGGCTTGGCGGTGTAATAGATCTCGTAACCTCGAACCGTCCGGTCGTCATAGCCGTTGAAGTGGACTGAGATCATCACATCGGCTCCGGATTCGTTGCAGATGTTGATCCGCGCCTGGAGTTCGTCCCGATCCCCCGCCTGCTCCGACTGATCCCGATCCTCGAAGTCCAGGCGCCGCATGCCGTCGCCGTTGACATCCTCCTCCAGAGCGTTGACCGCGCCGCCGGAGACTCTGGTCATGACGACGGTGACATCGTTCGCTTCGAGCTCTTCCTTGAGCATGAACGAGATTCCGAGATTGAGCTCCGCCTCGGTCACGATCGGCGGGTCGTAAGGGGGATCGCTCAGGTCCGAGCGGTTCCAGCCGGTGTCCCACCCGCCGTGTCCCGGGTCGATGCAGACGACGCGCTCGTTGTCTGCCACCAGTGGCACCGTCGGCGCAGGTGTCGGCGCCACTCCGCCGAAGCTGGCCGTCGTCGGCACAGCGGAAAGCGGCGAGCTGGGGGTAGGACTCGGGTCATCACCATCTTCGCCGAGGGGGCCAAAGGGCAGGAACGCGGCAAGACCCATCGCCGCGAAGAGGAGCGCACCGAACACGATCAGGCGGCTGTTGTTGCGGCTCCGACTGCCGCTTCCAGCCGCTGCCGGTTCCGCCGGAAGGTCCGGGAGGCTGGGCGTGACCGGCGTCGCCGATGCGGCCTCGACCGCGGAGCGCCACCTGGTACTGGTGCCGATCGATCCGCGCCGCGATGGGGCGGGCCGCTCTTCGGCCGGAGCGGCTGGAGGCGCCGCTTCGGTGGGCGTGCTGGCGGGTGGAGGCGACGGGCCGGGAAACCGCTTCGACGACGCGCTCGGGAAGCGGTATTCACGGATCGTGCGTCGCTCGTCGTCGCTCAGGCGGCGGGAAGCCACCCGCTCCGTGCCACCCTCGGCGCCCGGCGATGGAGGCGACCCGGGCGATGCGTTGGCGCGTTCCTGACGAGACTTGCGGGCGGCGTCGCGTTCCGCTTCGCGCGCGCGGTCGCGCTCCTGGCGCTCGCGGGCGCTGCTCCAGCGCGATTCGCCGGTGGGCCGATCAGGCATGGGGGATCGACCCAGGGATAACGGCGAGCAGCAGGCGATGGTTCCGGAGGACCGCACCGCATGACGGCGCATATGCTTGCCGGTGGGACGTGATGAAGCGCATGGGTGGTGTCAGCCCCGGACAGGATGTTTCAGGTCGGGTCACAAGCGGCCCGGCACCCGTCGATCATTGCAGAGACGCGGATTGCCTGCGCAGAGAATACCGCAAAGCGACCGCCCGAACCGGCATGGCCTGCGGGAGCCGGAGTTACCGGGAATGGGGACGCGGCTGCTCGATGCGGCTGCTACGATGGCGCCGGGAAAACGGATAGCGACGGGACATGGACGAGCGTGGGAGTGGGGCTCATGAAATTCGAGAAGGGCCAGAAGGTCGTCTTTATCGGCGACAGCATCACCGATTGCGGCCGCCGGGACGCTGAGGCTCCGTATGGCAACGGCTACGT
>CADCWJ010000766.1 GCA_902806365.1 uncultured Thermomicrobiales bacterium | reverse complement strand
TAGCCAATCGTTCCAGCGTGTCGTGTGGCGCGACTTGAATCATCGTTCGCGGGAGCTGATCGGGGTGGTTGACCACGTACTCAAAGAGCGTCACCACCACGTCCATCGCGTGCGTCGTCACCGGCAATCGATTGACCGGATCGTACACGCGCTCGAACAGAAACTCGCGCAGCTCGTCGGCCAGCGCTTCCATCGCCGGTGACATCCCGATCCGACCAGGCGACGTGACCGTATCCGACGTTGATACGATATCGGACACCATCCGGTCGATACGCGTGGCGTGGCGCACACCGAGGTTCTCCTTGATCCGGGCCGGCACGTCGGCGGCATCGACCACGCCCGCGCGAATCGCGTCGTCGAGATCGTGGTTGAGATATGCGACGCCATCCGCCACCTTCATTACCTGCCCCTCGAGGCTGGACGGCACTCCGGAGACATTGCCGGCGATGCTTTCCCGCGATTTGGAGTGTTTGAGGATTCCGTCACGAACGAGGAACGTCAGGTTGAGACCGGCGCCGTCCTTCTCCAGCGTATCGACGATCCGAAGGCTCTGCTCGTTGTGCCGGAATCCGGGAACGACCGTGCCAAGCGCGCGTTCTCCCGCATGGCCAAAGGGAGTATGGCCGAGATCGTGCCCCATCCCGATCGCCTCAATCAAGTCTTCGTTCAGCCCGAGCGCGCGGCCGATCGTGCGGGCGATCTGGGTGACCTCCAGCGTGTGCGTCAATCGTGTTCGGACGTGATCGCCGCTGGGGCCGATGAAAACCTGTGTCTTGTGCATCAGCCGGCGAAAGCTCTTGGTGTGGATGATCCGGTCTCGATCCCGCTGATAGTGGGATCGCAACGGTGACGCCTCTTCTGGTTTCATCCTGGCCGCAGCAGTGCTCCGAGCCGCCAGGGGCGCAAGGATCGCCGCCTCTCGCGCTTCGACCGAGGTCCACGGTCGTCGGCTTCTGTCGGGCCCGGTCGACCGCGTCACCGAACGGCCTCGAGCAGCGACCGCGTCCGGGGATCGGCCATCACGACAGGACCTCCAGCCTGGCAAGCGTGCCCATCAGCCGCTTCCGTCCGTGCCGGTCGAACATGACCGAGATTTCGACGTCGTCTCGTCGGGGCACAACCTCGGCAACGACGCCCTCGCCAAACTTGGCGTGGAAGACGCGCTGGCCGGTCTGGTAGTCGGGCAGTTCCACGACTGGAGCAGCGGTGTCGGCCAGTCCCGGGCGATCGTTCCAGGTCGACGCCACGCGGGAGGACAGCGGCCCTGACACGGAAGATGCCATGCGACCTGCCCCTCCGCCGCGAGATTGCCCACCGCGCGTAACGCTCCGCACGAGCTCGGCCGGAATTGCCTGGAGGAACCGCGACGCGACGCCTGATTGAAACCTCCCATAGCTCATGCGATTCGCGGCATAGGAGAGGTACAGCAGCGTCTTGGCGCGAGTCACGCCCACATACATCAGCCGCCGCTCCTCTTCGAGCGGAAGCGAGTCGCCAATCGCCTCGGCCTCGATCGCCCGGCTGATCGGCAACAGCCCCTCCTCGACGCCGGTGATGAACACCACCGGAAACTCCAGCCCTTTGGCGGAATGAAGGGTGATCAGCGTCACCTGATCCTGCGCCTGGTCGTTCATTGCGTCGACATCCGCGATCAGTGAGATTTGTTCCAGATAGGCGGAGAGCGCTTCGCTCGGCTCGACCGTCTCGTATCGTTCGAGGTCGGCTCGCAGTTCCAGGATATTGGCCCATCGCTGCAAGTCGTCTTCGGTGCCCTGATTGAACGAGTCACGATATCCCGTTTTCTCAACGACCGAATCGAACAGTTCGGCCAGGCTGACGGTCCGGGCCCGCTCCCGTAGAAATGCGAGCGCGGTGCCGATTCGGGTAGCGGCACTGGCACCGGCGTTCGAGAAATCCGGCCGGGAGGAATCGAGCGGATCGGTGGAGCCGGCCGCCATCACCAGAAATGCATCCACGATCGGTCGTCGATGAAGCGCGGCCCAGGTGACCGCCGTCTCCAGCGCCTTGGGACCGAATCCCCGGCCCAACGGCATGTTGTCGATGATACGCTCCAGGCTCAGCCTGTCCTGCGGGTTGTGGATCAACCGCAGGACGGCGAGGACGTCGCGCACTTCCTTGCGTTCGTAGAAGCGAACCCCACCGACGATGCGGTACGGAATGTCGGTGACCCGGAACGCCTCTTCGAGCACCCGGCTCTGGGCAGTCGTCCGGTACATGATCGCGACATCCTCGCCGCGAGCCCGCCCGGTATTGATCAAGCGACGGATCTCGCTGACCACGAACTGCGCCTCGTGATTCTGGTCCGCCAGCTCACGGAGCACGATCGGCTCGCCTTCCCCGTTTTCGGTCCGGATCGTTCGCTCGATTCGCTGCTCATTGTCCCGGATCAGGCGGTCCGCCGCCTGCACGATCCGGCTCGTGGAGCGGTAGTTGAGCTCGAGGTGAACTAGCTCGGCGGTGGGAAAGTCCTTCTCGAAGTCGAGGATGTTGCGGATGTCCGCCTGTCGCCAGCCATAGATCGACTGGTCGGGATCACCGACGACAAAAAGGTTGTTCCAGTAGCCCGAGAGCGCGGTCGCGAGCACATACTGGACGCGGTTCGTGTCCTGGTACTCGTCTACCAGAATGTAGCGAAAGCGTCGCTGGTATCGCTCCAGGACGGCATGGTCGCTGTCGAAGAGGCGGATCGGCAGGCCAAGCAAGTCGTCGAAATCAACGGCGTTCGCCGCGCGCAGGGCCCGCTCATATTCCTGGTAGACCCGAACGACAAGCTCGTCGTCGTACGTCGCGCTTGTTTCGGCCAGCTCCTGCGCTGAAATCAGCTGACTCTTGGCGGCGGAGATCCGGGAAAGCATGCGTCGGGCCGGCACTTGCTTGGGATCGAGACCGGCCGCGGCGGTGGAGCGCTTGGCGAGCTCCAGTTGGTCGCCGTCATCGTAGATCAGGAAATTTGGAAGCAACCCTAGCCGATCCGCGACCACGCCGGGATTCTGGCGCAGGATGCGAACGCCCAGCGAGTGGAACGTCCCCATCACCAGCCCCGCTGCCGTGTCGCGGCTGATCAACCGGTCGATCCGCTCTCGCATCTCGCGGGCGGCCTTGTTGGTGAACGTCATCGCCAGAATGCTGTCCGGGCTGACATTCAGCTCTTCGATCAGGTAGGCGATCCGGTGGGTCAGCACACGGGTTTTGCCGGAACCTGGACCGGCGACGACGAGGACCGGGCCTTCGGTCGTCATCACCGCCCGTTGCTGGCCCGGGTTCAGCCCGTCGAGTAGTCGATGCGCTTGGTTCACCATGAGAACAGAGGGACCGCCTTGTTGCGTGGCTCGAAAGTCACCCGGTGATCCCATCGCGCACAACGCACGGAGGTCACCTGAGGTGGTTCGAGTTTAGCATTCCGGCTGCCCGTTCTCGCTCCATTGCTCGTCCGTGCTGCCTCTTGCTCCCCGAGTTTGAGGCGGCGTACAGCGTGGCCAGGAACAGACAGGCCGCGATCAACGCAGACGCCGCGGTAAGCGTGGTCCCGGCGGGCTGTGCTGGTCCACCAGCTCCGGCGACCGGGAGCTCCCTGACCAACGCGGGGGCCGGGATCGCCGCCGGAAAATCACCAACCGCGATCTGCTCGGCGGGCACGAGCCGATAGAACCCGGCCGGACGCCGAGGTTCTGCCGGACGGATCGATCGCGGCTTGTTCGGTGCACGAGCCGAGTCGGGCTGGTCAGGTGTGGACCGCCTCGGCTCCGAGGGCGCAGGGGCGGGAATCTCCCGAGCGGGTCCAGGAACGAAAGGGGCGGAATCCTCGTCATCGGGAATCCCGTCATTGTCGTCGTCCGGGTCCATGTTG
>CADCWJ010000765.1 GCA_902806365.1 uncultured Thermomicrobiales bacterium | reverse complement strand
CGGCGCCACCGGAACCGTGCCGATCGCGATCGGGTGTGCACCCGCGGCTCGCCCGGGACGTCGTCGCGATGGCAAGGACGAACAGGTTCGCGACCATGACCTGCCGGCGCGCTTCGGGATCGAACTCGATCTGGAACACAGGGCAATTGCGCCATGATGGGCAATTTGGGAAGGTGAAGGCATGGTGACTCTGGCCGTGTCGGCGATCGAGCCGACGTCCGGGCCACCGCCCTTCATGAGCCCCGCCTCTCATGGCCAACGACCTCCCGACTCGCATCGCCCATCACTTTGCCAGCCTGACCGACCCCCGCCGGGGCAAGGTCACCTACCCGCTCATCAACATCCTCACCATCGCCCTGTGTGCCACCATCGCCGGGGCCGACGATTTCGTCGCCATCGCCGAGTGGGCCCGCCAGAAGCAGGACTGGCTCGCCCGGTTCCTCGACCTGTCCAACGGCATCCCGTCGCATGACCGCTTCAACGCCATCTTCCGGGCGTTGAAGCCCGATCAGTTCCAGCGGTGCCTCGTCTCGTGGGTCACCTCGCTGCACGAGGTGAACGCCGGGCAGGTGGTCCCCATCGATGGGAAGACCTTGCGGCAGAGCTTCGACAAGGCCACAGGCAAGGCGGCCCTCCACATGGTCGGCGCCTGGGCCACGGCCAGCAAGATCAGCCTGGGCCAGGTGGCCGTCGCCGAGAAGAGCAACGAGATCACCGCCATCCCCGTGCTGCTCGATCTCCTTGAGATCCCGGGGGCCCTGGTGACCATCGACGCCATGGGCTGTCAGGTCGAGATCGCCGAGAAGGTCCTGGAGCGCAAGGCCGACTACGTGCTGGCCGTCAAGGGCAACCAACCGACCTTGCATGCGGGGGTCGTCAAGTTCTTCCTCGGCCACATGGAGGATGACTTCGCCCGGGTGAGGGTGAGCCGCCACGAGACCAAGGAGAGGGGGCATGGTCGGGAGGAGCACCGGACGTACTATGTGTGCGATGTGCCCGAGGACCTGCCGGATGCGAGACGTTGGAGGGGGATCCAGCAGATCGGCATGGCGGTCAGCGACACGATGCGGGGCGGCAAGCCATGCGACGACGTCCGGTACTATATCCTGAGCCGGAAGCTGAGCGCCCGGAGCTTCGGGGTGGCAGTCCGTTCGCACTGGGGGATCGAGAACTCGCTGCACTGGCAATTGGACATGAGCTTCGGCGAGGACGGCAGTCGAGTGCGAAAGGACCACGCCGATGCCAACATGGCGGCGTTGAGGCGGACGGCCCTGAGCCTGCTGAAGAACGAGACCAGCAGCAAGGTTGGCATCAAGACTAGACGGCTCGTCGCCGCATGGAACATGGATTATCTGAGCCAAGTGCTATTTGGTGCATAGGTTACGGTGCAATCGCCCTGGCTGCTTCCCGCATCTTCTTGAGGCCCTCTTGGAACCTGTCCAGCTGCTGCAAGTAGATCTTCATTTCGGAGTTGAATTGTGCGTGG
>CADCWJ010000764.1 GCA_902806365.1 uncultured Thermomicrobiales bacterium | reverse complement strand
ACGCGCACGGGCTGGCGATCGTCGAGGACGCCGCCCATGCCCATGGCGCGGTCTGGAACGGCACCCCGGTCGGTGGCTGGGGCGCGTTCGGCTGCTTCTCGATGCAGATGTCGAAGAACCTGACCGGTGGCGAGGGTGGCGTGGTCGTCACCAACGATGACGATCTGGCCGAGCGCATCCGCTCGCTGCGCAACGGTGGTCGCGCGATGGGTGGCACCGGAGACGAGCACCCGTCGTTCGGCGGCAGCGTCCGGATGGCCGAGTTCCAGGCGGCGGTGCTCTGCGCCCAGATCGAGCGCTATCCGGAACAGCTCGCGCGACGTGATGCCAACGGCCGCTTCCTGAACGCGGCGCTTGGCGGCATCGACGGCATTCGTCCCCAGCACCGCGATTCCCGCACCGATGTTCATGCGTACCACCTCTACAGCGTTCGCTACGACGCGGCGGCATTCGGCAGGTTGTCGCGGCGGGAGTTCTGCACGCTGATGAGCGCGGAAGGGATCCCGGTCGCGCCCGGGTACACGGTCCCGCTTAACCGGCAGCCGGTGTTCGCCAACCACGCCTTCGACAGGCGTGCGACCGGGTTCGAACCCGGATATGCGGCGACGCAGTACGACCGCCTCGAACTCCCGGCGTGCCAGGCGGTCTGCGACGAGGTCGTCTGGATTCCGCAGACGGTGCTTCTCGGCACCGGGCGGGACATGGAGGATGTGGTGACGGCGGTGCGCAAGGTTCGCGACGCTGTCGACCGCCATGGCGCCGACGCCTGCCGGCCTGGCTGAACCGGCCAGCCGGATCGCTCCCCGGACGGACGGGAGAATGGCGATGAGCACGCTGCCAACGGACGGGATTCCGCAGCTTGGCTTGTGGGCGAATCGGGCGTTCGTTCGGCTGTGGATCGCGAAGACGGTGTCCGGGATCGGGTCGAGCATCACGGCAACGGCGATCCCGCTGACGGCGGCCTTCACGCTCGACGCCACCCCGGGGCAGATGGCGGCGCTGGTCTTCGCCGGGCAGCTTCCCGACCTGCTGTTCGGGCTGATTGCCGGGGTCTGGGTCGACCGGGTGCGACGGCGGCCGATCCTGATTGGCGCGGACCTGGGACGGGCGCTGCTGCTGGCGGTGATCCCGATCGCAGCTTTTCTCGGCGCGCTCTCGATGCCGCTGCTGT
>CADCWJ010000763.1 GCA_902806365.1 uncultured Thermomicrobiales bacterium | reverse complement strand
GGATTCGATCATCTACCATCGTCGCGACGGGGCCTCGCAAGGGGCCATCGTCAGTGTGCGAGTCGAGTCAATGACTCCTCGCCTCCGCCCGTGAAGGGAGCATCGTTGGACGCTGGCAGTCCTCGGTATTCGACAATCGAGATACCCCGGACCTAGCCCGGTTCAGCGTCTGCCTGCAACGCACGCCTCCCGGTCGGCTCCGGGGCACCACGCCACTTCATTGGCCGATCCCATCGTGACGGGGTTGAGCCCGATGCGGCGGGAAAGGCAGAGTTGCATGATCCCATCCGGAATCCTTGTTATTACCCCCTCGATCGCCAGCCTCGCTGTGCCGCCGGTGTCGCGTCATATCGCGTCGGACCGCGGCCCCTCCATGTATCCCGGTTGACTTTTCTTACCCGCTTAATCGCATCCTCTTCTGATTCCTTGTGTCGTTCGCACCTTTGGCACGTTCAGCCAACGCGCTGACGGGTCGTTCATCCCCCGGGTGAGCGCGGACGGTGCGACATGAGCCCTGACAATCGTCTGTTGCGCAGCCAGTTTTGAAGACCATGACGTATTGCATGAGGGAGCGGCCATGATCGTTGACAGCGCCATCTACGTGAATGGCAAGCGCGCGGAGGCATCCGGGTCGCTGGAGGAGACGTACGAGCGGACCCGTGAAGTCGGGGGAGTCGCCTGGATCGGGCTCTACAAGCCCAGCGATGGCGAGTTCGGTCGTGTCGCCGAGGAATTCAATCTGCATGAGCTGGCGGTCGAGGATGCCATCGTTGCGCATCAACGTCCGAAGCTGGAGCGGTATGGCGACACCCTCTTCGTGGTGCTCCGCGCGGCTCGCTATGTGGACAAGGCGGAGACGGTCGAGTTCGCCGAGCTGCATGCCTTTGTCGGCCCGGACTTCGTCGTCACCGTTCGCCACGGCGAGAGCCCGGACCTGAGCCGGGTCCGACACCGCATGGAAGCCGAGCCAGACATCCTCAGTCTTGGTACCGAGGCGATCCTTTACGCCATTCTCGACCGGGTGGTAGACGACTATGGGCCGGTCGTGGCCGGTCTCGAAAACGACATCGACGAGATCGAAGCGGAGGTCTTCGGCGGAAATGCCGGGGTGACGCGCCGCACGTACGAGTTGGCTCGTGAGGTGATCGAGTTTCAGCGCGCGACGAAGCCGCTGGTCGGCATGCTCGGCGGGCTAATCGCGGGGGCGGAAAAGTATGGCGTCGATCCCGAGCTGCGGCAGTATCTGCGCGACGTGCAGGATCACGCGATCGAGGTGCAGGAGCAGGTCGCCGGGTTCCGTGAACTGTTGCAGAACGTCCTCAGTGTCAACCAGGCTGTCGTCAGTCTCCAGCAGAATGAAGAGGTCAAGGCGCTCACCCAGGCGTCACTGGAACAGAACGACGAGGTGAAGCGGATCTCGGCGTGGGCGGCGATCCTGTTCGCGCCGACGCTGATCGGGACCGTCTACGGCATGAACTTCGACCATATGCCGGAGCTTCACTGGCGTTTCGGCTACCCGTTTTCGCTCCTGCTGATGTTTCTCGTGTCGGTCCTGATCTACTCCGCCGTGCGTCGCCGAGGCTGGCTCAGTTGATGGCGCCTGATGCAGGCTTCGATCGCGCGCGGCGCCGGGAGATCCTGCGCGCGGCGGCGAGCGGCTACGTCGACGTGGCACTGTCCAATGTGACCCGTGAGTTCCCGGTGATGCCCCACTTCATCGCGACCAGCCCCGGCCCCTACCCGTCGCACCGGGACCTGCATCCGGCATTCTACGGCTGCTTCGACTGGCATTCGTGCGTGGAGATGGAATGGGTCGTCGTCCGGCTGGTGCGCCTCTTCCCCGATGACGTGCCCTCGGATCGAGCGCGCGAGACTCTCAACGGCCTCCTTACTCCAGACGCGATGGCATCAGAGATCGCCTTCTTCGGCGATCCCAATCATCGCTCGATCGAACGGCCCTATGGCTGGGCGTGGCTGCTGACGCTTCAGCACGAGCTGGAAATCTGGAACGACGCGGACGGCAGGCGATGGGCGGCGGCGGTGAGGCCGCTGGCCGACCTGCTCTCGGCCAACCTGATCGCCTGGCTGCCAGGGCTGACCTATCCGCAACGGATGGGGATGCACGCCAACACCGCGTTCAGCCTCCTGCGCTCGCTCGACCTTGCCGAACGCCGCGCCGCCGACGGTGAGCCGGCTCTCCTCTCGGCGATCCGGAAGGTGGGTCTCCGCTTCTTCGAGGGCGACACCGGCTATCCCGCCGAGTACGAGCCGTCCGGCGCGGATTTTCTCTCAGCGGCGCTTTCGGAGGCAGAGCTGATGAGCCGTCTGCTCGATCCCGCCCGCTTTCCGGCATGGCTCGACGCCTTCCTGCCCGGCCTCGCGGGCGGGGAGCCGGCGTCGCTCTTTACCCCGGCGATCACCGGCGACGAGACCGACGGGCAGATCGCCCATCTGACCGGGCTCAACCTGAGCCGTGCCGCCTCATTCGTTCGCCTCGCGGAGGCACTGCCGGGTGGCGATGCTCGAGTCCCTCTCCTCCTGGATGCTGCCAGGAGCCATGCCGGAGCGTCGCTCTCCGCCGTGACCGGGAGCGACTACATGGTCGAGCACTGGCTCGCGGCCTACGCGACATTGTTGCTGAGCCCATAGGCCGCCGATCACCGCCTGTATCCTGCACCATCCGGGCCTGCGCCCGGTGCGCTCGCCCGGCATGAGCTCCCTCGTGCGTCGATCTTCCACGTGCATGCCTGGTGGGGATAGCGCGTCCCCGACCTCCCGGACCGGCGCGCTCACCCTGCGACGAGACGTCGGTTTGGAATGGTAAGATGCGCCGAGGAGGTGTGACGTGCTGGCACAAGGCAAAAACTCATGACAGGTGATGTTCTCGTGGCAGTGGTGGACCGCGAACAGCTCGGTGCGATCCTGCCTGCCGTGCACCAGCACGCGCTGGGGCACGTCGCTCGCGTGATCGACGCGGGCCGGGGCGACATCATCGGCCAGCTCCGGCGTGCCGGCGTGCCGGTCGAGCAGGCGCCGGCGGCAATCGCCGGAGCGCCACTTGCAATCATGATCGCGGCCGCTGCCAGATGCCCTGCCGCCGCGCGTCTCCTGCTCGACAGCGGACTCGACCGGCTCTGGATCGTGCGCACCACCGGCGCATGGGTGACGGCGGACGACACCGTGCTCCGCATTGCACCCCGCCGGGAGACAGGCGTCGATCGTCAGACCCAACGCCCGCATATCCCGGTTCCGGGAATCCACGATCGGGCCGTCACCGTCGCGTCCCCGGCGGCGGACGCGGGCGAGACCCGGCCCTGAGACAACCGGGCGGCCCCCTATACTGGATGCCGGTCGGCCGGGATCGCGGAGGCATGGCGCGTTGGAGCTCGGACATCGCCTTGAATCGGGAGCGCCACGCGGGATGCCGCTTGCACTTGTCATGATCCGGATGCCGGTCGCCGCGTCACTTGCTCTGCTCCGGCACCGCGATGCGCGACAGAGTGCCGTGGTCGCCCTCGTGATTGCGGTGCTGGCGACCTGGTTCGCACCGGACACCGCCTCCTCGTGGCTGGACTGGACCCGCATTCTGCTGGCGGTCGGCGTCGGAGCCCTGGGGGTACTGATGCTCATCGCCGCGCGCGATCACACGATTCAACTGGCCGAGCGTCAGCAATGCCTGATCGGCGACGGGGTTCTGGTGCTGATTGCGATCGTTCTCAGCGCCACCTTCACGTTTGGCGCGGCGATCGTATTTTCGATCGGCTTCTCGCTGCTCGCGGTGCTCGCTGCCTGGGACGGCCCCACGGGTTCGGCATGGCAGTTCCGGGGGCTCCTCGGCGTGACCATTCCGATCTGGGTCTGGACCGCGCTCCAGGCGTGGGATTGGGGTTTGCTGGTGCTCGTTCCCCTGGCCGTGCTTGCATTCATCAGTGACGGCCACGTCCGGGACGCCGCCACAGCACGTGGCTCCGATACCACCACGCACGCGGGTACGAAGCTGAGTCGCCGGGCCCATCGCCTTGGTTCCTGGCTGGGTATCCTCGGCTCCGCACTCCTGATCCTGACAATCGGGCTCGTGAGCGATGCGACGGACACCTGGGTCGCGCTGGGCGCGATCGGCGCGATCGTCTGCGTCGGGATCGACGCCGGTCTGCCGGGTTCTGGCACGGCTGCCGCCCGGCGCTCGATCTCACTCTGTGACGCCGGGCTCGCCTGGATAGCGTTCTGCTGGATGGTGAGCCTCTAATGTCCCGCGCGCCGCGCCCGGGGGTGCTCGCGATCGACCTCGGAACGTCCTCCGTCAAGGCCCTGGTCGTGGACCAGCGGGGAGAGATCATCGGACGTGGGGGAGCCACCTACCCCACCCACCACCCTTCCCCCGGTTTTGACGAGCAGGAGGTCGACGACTGGTTCGACGCCACGATCGCGGCGACCGCGACGGCCCGCCGCTTCGCCCGCGACATTGCGATTCAAGCCGTATCGGTGACCGGCCAAATGCACGGCACGGTGCTCTTCGACGAGCATAACCAATCGCTGGGCCATGCCATCGTGTGGTCCGACCTGCGGGCGGCCGATGACCTCGACACGCTGGAGCAAGCGCTGCCGGACGATCTCCGGAGCAGGATTGGCGGACCTGTCGCCACGGGATACCAGGTCGCGAGCCTGCACTGGCTCCGCCAGCATCGGCCGCGCGCGTGGGCACGGATCAGGAAGGTCCTGCTCCCGAAGGACGCCCTCGTCATGCTCTTGACCGGGATCGCCGCGACCGATCCCAGCGACGCCGCAAGTACCGGCCTGTTCGATGCCGAGCGCGGCCAGTGGGATGGCGCGATCCTCGATGCGCTCGCCCTGAATCCCGAGTGGCTTCCCCCGATCCTCCCTTGCGGCACACCGATCGGCCTGCTTGCCCCGGAGGCCGCCGAAGCGCTCGGGCTTTCGGCGGGAATCCCGGTGATCGTCGCTGGCGGCGACGCACCGGTGGCCGCCGTCGGCACGGGCGTGACCAGCGAGCGATCCGCCCTCGTCGTGCTCAGCACCGGTGCCCAGATCCTCCGACCCTCCACCGCCTACGCACCCGATCCCGGCGGCCGCTGGCACACCTGGCCGGCAGCGGTGCCGGGAGACGGCAACGTGGGCTGGAACCGCATCGGTGCCGTGCTCAACTCCGGGCGGGCGGTGAGCTGGATTCACGGCATAATCGGTGGATCGGGGACGGTACGCGAGCTCGTCGACACCGCCACCCTTGCCCCCGCCGGCGCCGACAGTCTGCTCTTCCTGCCCTATCTGGCGGGCGAGCGCAGCCCAATCCTCGACCCGCACGCGCGGGGTGCATTCATCGGACTCACCGATCGCCATGGCCCGGCACACCTGGTGCGGGCCGTGCTGGAGGGCGTCACCTTCAGCATCGCCGACGCGATGGATCACTTCTCGCGGGAGGAAGCCCCGCCAGCGATGATTCATCTCGGTGGCGGTGGCTCCTCGGCGCCGGTTTGGCGCCAGATCGTGGCCGACGTGATCGGCGCCCCGATCCAGACCTCCGACCTGACCGACACCTCCGCGTTTGGCGCCGCCCGGATCGCGGCTCACACCCTCGGCTGGATCACCCTTCCGGATGATCGCGAGTGGCTTCCCCGGCGGACAACGGTGGTCACGCCCGATCAGGAGCGGACCGCCCGCTATCGCGAGATCCTGCCGATCTATCGAAAGCTGGCCGCCGCGGTGCTTCCGCTTTCCCACGAGCTGCAGCGCGTGCCTTCCTGATGGATGCAGGAATCATCGAACCGGTCAGGCTCCGGTCCCGGATCGAACGGAACGCCGCTGGGGGGACGCTGATCCGACAGGTGCTCGGGCGCGACGGGATTCCCGACGAGCCCGTCTCGGCCGTCGTGGAGCTCGACGACCCCGGCGCCATGCCGATTGGTATTGCGCTCGTCGATGCCAGCGGGGGGCGGGCCGCACGCACCCGGCGTGGCGCGACCGCGTTCCACTGCCTGTGGTGCCGGGACGAGCGAAACGCCGCCGTGTGGGTCGGATCGGGAAGCGAAGCGGCGCCATCCCGGCATTCGATCTCCCCCGGTGACACCGTCTACCTGCCGGGGGACAGTTCATGCGCGATCGGGCCGGGCATCCTCGGCTACGAAGTGTGGTCCACGATGCCCAAAGCACATCCGGGCACCGACGCGTTCCGTCCCATCCCGACGCACGGGCTGGAGCGGTACGAAGGCTATAACCGACAGACGGTCTGCGCGGCGGGTCCGCACCTTGCCCTGGAGCGGTGGAAAGTGACCCAGCCGCTCGCCCTCCCCGTACCGGACGGGAGAGCGCTCTTCGTCACCAATCTCGTCGAGCCGATGGCGATCGTCTGGCGCGGCGGCGCGGACCTGATCGGCCGCGCCGAATCCCGTCTCCTGCCGCCCGGGCTCGGCATCTGCACGTTCATCCCTGACGGCCTTGGCTACCTGCTGGTGAGCTACGTCCCGGATCTGCTGGCCGACGTGATCGATCCCCTACGGGAGGCGGGGCATACCGATGCCGCAATCGCCACCATCGGCGATGTCTTCGGGACGTGATCGGCGCAGGGCGGTAAATGCTCGGTTCCGGAATCCAGGTAGTGGCCACCCTCGTGGCGGCCAGGGTAGAGCTTGCCACGGACCCGCCACCGTTGCCGTCCTGTATCGTAAATCGGCGCCTGCCTGTGCCGGCGGATCGCCTGGCCGTGCTCGCGACGCTCGCCGTTGCGTCTTCGGAGGCGTTTGCTCGCGATGCCAGCACCATCGTGAAGTTTCGCTTCACCGATGCCGCTTACAGGGACGATACACGATCGTCCCCTGCGAACGACTCCGAGTCCGTAAGGGGTTCGGACTACACGAGCTGCGCGAGCAGGCGAAGCGGATGGTCCGGCGCAAGCGGCTCCGCCGGTGAAGGCGATGGCCAGATCAGGGCCTGACGCACGAAGAACGCTAGGCACAGGAACCTGATCCTGTCCTCCAGGCCGTCAACCGCAAACAGCTCCGGATAATCCTCCCGCAGCCACTCGAGCAGGTCGGCGTGCATCGTGAGCCCCTCAGCCGCGTCGGCGTCGGCGTTGTCCTGGAGACGGGCCAGATCGACCCAGGATGGCGCGAAACGCAACCATTCAAGATCGATCAGGCCCGTCTCGCCGTCGTCGTTCCACCAGATGTTGCTGAGCTGGAGGTCGCCGTGAATCAGGTTGCTCGTGCCTGGATCGTCGAACGCAGGCGCATGGTGACCAAGCCGTTCGATCGCCGCCGTCGCCGCCGCGACGAGCGAGGCGTCGACGCCTTGGACGGTCGCCAGCTCGGCGATCAGCACACGCACGCGCGCGATCGGCACCGGATGAATGCTTGCCCCGATCACCCCCTTCCGCGTGGTCAGTTGCTCCGGTACGGGCCAGGATAGATCGGCGATCAGCCGGTCCGGGGGTCGCCATGCGTGCATGGCACGAAGCGCGCGAGCGGTCGAGCGGGAGGCCCGCCGCCGCTCGCGATCGGGCAGCGACGGCCACGCCTCCAGCAAGGTCGACCCGCGCAACCGGCGCGCGAGCGACCAGGTGAGGCGATCGTCGCCCATAAATGTCTCGCCCGATCCCAGGACTTCGGGATAGCCGACCTCCGGCGGAATCGCCCGGCCAACGATCGCCTCGCGGGGAAGCCGTTCGACATCCCCGCGATAGCAGATCCGCAGAACCACCTCGCCGAACCGCCGGTCATCGAGCATCCAGGTGTCGTTGGAGTAGCTCTCCACACCCGTCAGCGGCCCGAGCGGCTCAAGGCCGGCACTTTCCAGCACGACCACCAGCCGCCGGGAACGCTCATCGTCCTGGGACATGGAGTCGGTCATCCGCTGCGCTTCAGGCCGCCGGTGCGCTTCGCGTAGTGCTCCCCGCGCTGGAACAGCCACATGCCGAGCGGCGGGAAGATCGCACCCATGATCAGCAGCGGCCAGATGTTGGACCACTGCGATCCAAAGCTGGCACCGTCGATCAGCATGTCCCGGATCCCGTCCAGCGCGTAGAACATCGGTGAGATGTAGGCCAACGGCTGCATCCATCCCGGCAGGACATCGACGCTGTAGTAGATGCCCGAGATCAGGAGCAGCACGGCGGTGATGATGTTGGTGACCTGCTGGCCCTTTTCTGGCGAGAGCAGCGGCATGACGGCGGCGACCATCCCGAAGCCGACGAGCGAGACGCTGCAGATCGCGAGCAGCGCCAGCGCGCCGAGGAAGTTCGCGTTGCCCAGCGACATGTCGAAAAAGAGTGAGATCACTCCGAGCATGATGATCATCCGCGCGATTCCGTAGACGATCGAGTAGGCGCCCATCCCGAGAAGCTGGGTAATCCGGCTGGCCGGGCTCATGAACGTGTATTCGATCGTGCCCTCCCAGCGCTCCCAGCTCACCGTCTCCGAAAGAAGATCGAAGATCATCGAGAGGTAACTCCAGAGCAGCGTCCCGATCAGCAGGAAGGTCGTAGTCCGGGCGATCGTGTCATTCGTGCCCCCCAGACCGGCGCCAATGAACCCGATCGTCAGCGCGTTCATCGTCGAGTAGACGACCCAGACGACCTCCCACATGAAGTAGCGTTTGGTCAGGTAGTAGTTGCGCTGCGCATAGCCCCAGATCGCGATCAGCTCGCGCATCCAGCCGGGCCG
>CADCWJ010000762.1 GCA_902806365.1 uncultured Thermomicrobiales bacterium | reverse complement strand
GGAAAACGCCGACACCGATGCCTGAGAGGGCACCATCACGATGGGGTCTCGGGAACTCGGCCACACCGGGTGATCAGGAGCAAACCGCATCCAACTCCTCCCCGGAAGCTGGGGGCATCGAGTCCGAAACGATGCCCCCCGTCTCCGGCAATCTGTCGGCAGCGGCCACATCGCCAGAACCGGCGCCCGTAAGCGACGCCCCACCGACGCGCCGCCGCACCGGTGGACCCTTCCGCGGCGAGCCGCGACGTGAGTTGCGGAGCCAGATCAGCATCGCTATCGCTGTGTCGATGTCGTGGCTGGCGTGGCTCCTGCCTCGGGCGATCCGGATGGCGATCGCGGACCTCCTCGGGGAATGCCTTTACCGCCTCTCCCCGACGTATCGAGACAATGTCCGGGCGAATATTCGGCAGGTCGTAGGAGAAGGGACGGGCGAAGCCGAGCTGACCCGGGTAGCTCGCTCTGTCTTCCGCACCAGCGCCCGCAACTTTGCCGACCTGATGACCACGCCTCGCCAGTCCCGGGATGAAGTCGCGAAGTCCTTCGAGGTCGTGGCCGGGGATTGGTCGATCCTCGACCGGGTACTGGCCCTGGGTAAGGGTGCGATCATCGTGTCGGCCCACCTCGGAGCATTCGACACGCTCGGGCACGCATTGAATGCCAAGGGATATCGCGTCACCACCGTCACTGGCCGGACGACGGCCCGCTTCATCTATGACGGGGTGACGTACCTGCGTCAAGCCCACCAGGCAACCATCGTCGACGTCTCGCCCGCAGGTGTCCGTCAGTCAATCCTCGCCCTGCGGCGAGGACACTGCACGGCGTTCGTGATCGACCGCGACTTTTTTCAGAACGGTAAACCGGTTACGTTCTTTGGCCGACCGACGACGCTCCCGCCGGGAGCGATCCGCATCGCCCGCGATACCGGGGCCCCGATCGTGCCGATCTTCGCTCTGAGAACCCCGCACGGCCTCCACGCCACGATCCACCAACCGGTCACGATCGAAAAGACGCGCGACCAGTCTCGTGACATCGCGGCCGGGCTAGATGAGATGGTCCGGGTGCTCGAGGGGGCGATCGGCGCACACCCCGAGCAGTGGGTCATGTTCCAGCGGGTGTGGCCATTGGGACCGGCCTCCCCCGTCCGCGTGTTCCCCGTCGGGTCGCCGCTCGAGAGCGAGCTGCTGGAACGCGTCGCCGCGTCGCTTCCCGTCCGAACGCCCGGGAGGCGGGTTCGATGGCCGTGGAACCGAGAGGGTCGGCCGCCCAGAGGTCATACGGGCCCGCCTCCTCCACCCTGACATCGATCAGTGATCCGACTGGATGTGCGCCCGGGATGAAGACCATCCCGTCGACCTCGGGAGCATGACGGCGGGCCCGTCCGGCCGAGATTGGCTCGGTCCGTCCCAACTCGTCCTCGGCCTCACCGACCGCCTCCACCAGGACCTGGATCGTGGTGCCGATGAGGGCACGGTTGTGATCGAGCGATATCCCGTGTTGGAGTTCCATGATCGCGGCCCGTCGCCGCTCTGCGACCTCCGCCGGGACAGTTCCGGGCAGTGTGGCGGCCTTGGTCCCCTCCTCGGGACTGTAGGTGAACACACCGACGTGGTCGAAGCGCGTCTCCTCGACGAACCGGTAGAGGGTCTCGAACTGGGCCTCGGTCTCACCCGGGTAGCCGACGATCAGAGTCGTCCGCATCACTGGGTCGGCGAGGGTCTCCCGAGCGTGGTCGATCAGTCTGCGGGTCATGTCGATATCACTGGGCCGGTTCATCGACCGCAAGACATCGCGATCGGCATGCTGGATGGGCATATCGAGATATGGCAACAGCACGTCGTGCCGAGCCATCACGTCGACCATCTTCAGCGTCAACGGACTGGGGTAGATATAGAGCATCCGCAACCACGGGAGGTCGGGCACCTGCTCAACGATCGACTCCAGAAGGGTCGGCAGACCATTCTTCATGCCGAGATCAGCCCCGTAGCGGATGGTGTCTTGGGCAACCAGGACGACCTCCCGGGTCCCGCCCGCCACCAGGTCGACGATCTCCTGGAGGACATGGAGCGGTCGCTTGCTCGCCTGGCGTCCCTTGATACTGGGGATCGTGCAGAACGCGCAGGCGTGGTCGCAGCCGTCGGCCACCTTGACGTAGGCAGACGGACCGGCAGCCGAGCGACTGAAGGTGGTCAACATCCCTTCGCAACCGGCGACCTCCGGTACCTCGGGTTCGCCGAGGAGACCACCGACCACATCTCCGATCCGATACCACTCCCGAGTCGAGAGGATGTGGTCCACTCCGGTCGGGATCTCCGTGGCATGGTTGCCTAGGGCGGGCATGCATCCGGCAGCGATGACCACTTGGCCATCCTGTCGTCGATCGATGATCGCCTGGATCGCCTCGATCGACTCCTGACGCGCCGCACCGAGGAAACCACAGGTATTGACGATGACCACCCCGGCTCCATCTGGGTCGGCGGTCGGCCGCATGCCCCGCTGGCGCAGCAGGTGGTCCATCCCGTCAGAATCGACGCGGTTCTTGGAGCACCCGAGAGTGACGATATGGAACGCGGAATCGCGCCCGGCTACTACGGTTGAACTCATTCCGTCTCCCGTGCGGGTCGATCGCAGATCGCGATGATCCGTCGCACCTGGATGCGCCCACGTGGGGCGAACACTAGCGGTAGTTGGTGAACTGCAGGGCGATCGGTAGGTCGTCTCGGCCCTTGAGGGCTTGGATCACGGCCTGGAGGTCATCTCGATTCTTGGCCTGGACACGGATCGCGTCACCTTGGATCTGAGGTGTGACCTTCTTGAACTCGTCCCGGATCTGCTTGGACAAGTCCTTGGCGATCTCGGCCGATATGCCTTCTCTGAGCGTGATCACCTGACGAACCCGGCCGCCGGATGCTGTCTCTTCCGCGCCGTAGTCTAGGATCTTCAACGATAAGCCTCGTCTGATGAACTTGCTCTCGAGAATATCTCGCACGGCCCCAGCGGTATACTCATTGTC
>CADCWJ010000761.1 GCA_902806365.1 uncultured Thermomicrobiales bacterium | reverse complement strand
TCCAGCGCCAGCGACTTGGTGAAGCTGATCAGCCCCCCCTTCGCCGCGGTGTAGTTGGTCTGGCCGATGTTGCCGCTGAGGGCGACGATCGAGCTGACGTTGATGACTTTGCCGCCCCCTTGCTCGATCAGATGGGGGATCGCGCTGTGCGTGCAGTAGAAGACGCTGTTGAGGTTGGTCTCGATCACGGCGCGCCAGTCCTCGCTCGTCAGCTTGCGAAAGGTCTTGTCGCGGGTGATCGCGGCGTTGTTGATGAGGATGTCCATCCGCCCGAAACGATCCCAGACCTGCTCGATCAGCCCGCGCGCCTGCTCCTCGACCGTCATATCGGCCTGGACCGTTATCGATTCGCCCGGCGCGCCGTTCCCGTGCACGTCCCGCGCCAGGGTCTCGGCCGGCCCCGCGTTGTTGACGTAGTTGATCACCACATGGGCGCCGTGCGACGCCAGTTCCCGCACGATCGCCGCTCCGATACCGCGCGACGACCCGGTGACGACCGCCACCTGCCCTTCGAGTGCCGCCATGACGCCCCCTCCGAACCCCTCGGTCCTCGGTGTCACCTGCCACGGCCCCATCGCCCGACCGGTCGCCGTCGACCACATTGTTGGCTCGCCGCCTCCACCGCAGGAACAGTGCCCACCCGCTCTTGCGCTGTCCGCCGCAGGCCGCATGGTAACGAGCGCCATCGCGCCTTGCAAGCGGCCATACCGCTGGCGGTACTCGGCTCAGGTTGTTGTGCGACTTCGTGCCCTCGCCGTAGTCGACGATGCGGCGGAGAGTAGTTCACCACCTGGAGAATGGCCCGGGCCATACTTTTGCCTGGGCCTGCATTCGTACGACCAGGTGCATCGGCAGGTCGCGCTATACCATGGCCATTCCCGGCGATTCGCTCGAAATACTCTTGCGACAAGGAGTCGCACGGTGCGCACCGTGACCGCCTACAAGGCCAAGAAGGAGTTCTCTGAACTGCTCGAAGCAGCCGAGCAGGGTGAGTCGATCACGAACACGAAGCACGGCATGCCGGTGGCGATGCTGGTGCCGCACGCGGTTGCCCAGCGCCCCGACCCCGGCCAGTTGATCGAGGAGTGGCGGCGGGGTAACGATCCGGGAGCTGATAGAGGAAGGGCGCGGATGA
>CADCWJ010000760.1 GCA_902806365.1 uncultured Thermomicrobiales bacterium | reverse complement strand
TTATGACTCCGACCGAATGCTGCGAGCAGTCTGTGGAGCCGGGTTCTCGGCGACTCGCCTTTCAAGTACCGGAGGCTTTCTGCGCTCTGGAAACAAGACGGTGTTTCTGGTCGTTGAAGACGACCGTGTCGCCCCGTGTCTTAAGCTGATCGAGCAAGCGTGCAAGCCGCGCCTAGCGGGAGAGGTCGACCCGGCTGCTCCGGAATTCGCCGAGTGGTTCCCGGCGGGAATCCACGACGTGACTGTAGGGGGCGCCGTGGTGTTTATCGTGGCGGTCGACCGGTTCGAAAGGTTCCCACCGCATGAGGCCGACGATGCGTGATCCCTCCCCACAGTCTGGTGATGTACCCCGCCAGGCACACTGGCATCGTCGCCGGAGTTTCTGGCGTTGCCTGGTCTTCGCCGCGGAGGTTGCTCTGCGGCAGCTCGGACCGGCGCCGGTGCGGGAGGATCGACAGGCGCCTCCTTACGTCCTCCTGCTACCGGGCGAATCGGCGGGTTTTTCGACTCGGGAGGTAGCCGGGGGGGCGATCCTGACGGAGGCTCTCGACCTCTCGGTACCGCACCGGGCCCCATCCATCGACAACCCGAACTGACGGAACGGGACGAGCGCCGATCAAACCGGCACGGTCGTCTCGTGATGGAAGAAGCGGGCATCCTCGGACAGCATCGGGGCCAGCATCTGCTGAATCGCCATCACATGCGGGCAGGAATCGAGCACGTGCGCCTCGAACGTATGGCACGTGCAGGTCCATACCCCGTCCGCCAGTGACACAGCGTACTGGTCATGAGAACCAGTAAACGTCGCGGTAAGGGTTTGGACCTGGACCCGGTGAGGCTCCTGAGCGTAGCGATGCGCCTTTTCGATCTTGCCGATCATGCCTGAGTTCATTGAGCCTGGCTCCTTCATTCCGGTCGCGTTCAGACGGTCGCCGTGTCGATCCAAACCGAGATAGACCCGAGACTCGCATCGGGCCCACCACGAAGACACAGGGATCGGCGCGAGCCTTGCTCCACAAAAAACGCATCGTCGAGCCTGGCTCGAACGATGCGCGCTTCGCGGAACAATTCCAGATCCATTTCAGTGCCTCTCTGCCAAGCGGGATCGGCAAGCTCGGATCGATGTTAAGGCCGGATTATAGCAAGGCTGGTCAACATTGGCCAGTCCATTCCACGGCGGAGATGAGGCCACGACTGGCATCGAGCCGCCTGACCACATCACCGTTATACTCACCTGACGGTCGGCGATGAGAAAGTTATCCGGCCGCCCCACCTTACTGGATCAGCGCTGCGTCGTCGGCGCGGCACCGCATCCTTGGAAATGATTCTGCATGGCACCGAAGACTCGACATCTGGCACAGGGCAAACGAAAGCGACCGAACCGGGAAGTCCGGACTCCACGGGCGGCGGAGCAGACGCCGGTTAAGTCACCGGCTGCGCTTGCGGCTCCAACGACACGGCCTACCGATGCGCCGGGCATTGCCGGAGAAGAGCTGCCCGGTCAACCTCGGGCAGTCCGCCCAACGCCTCGACCAGATTCGCCGCGTCGCGCTTCAGGCGTTCGGTCCGGACGTCCGTACCAGGCCGGGAGCCGCGCACGCGCGACGGTCGGCGCTGACGAGCGCCGTCCCGCTGTGTTGCCACGGGCAACGGAGTATGCATATATCCGTTCGGACATGCA
>CADCWJ010000759.1 GCA_902806365.1 uncultured Thermomicrobiales bacterium | reverse complement strand
TGATCTGGCGCCTGCCGGGCGGTCGCGCGCGGATCCTGACACCTCCCACGCGCGGCATCCGGATGACGACGCCCCAGCCCCGCGCATGAAGGCGGCACGCGAGGACTTCCGCGGCGTTTCACGCGCACTGATGAATATCTCGGTGCGCAGGCATCGGTGGTGGCGCGGGCAGGGTGCCCCCGCCTGATCCCTAGCCCAACACATCCGGGATTGGGATTAAAGAGGAAAGCCGCCGGTTAGGGAACCGGCGGCTTGGGAGGTAGTGCCGCCAGTTAGGGGACCGGCGGCACCGGGGGGAAGGGGAGGGTCATGTGCACCGCCGTCGCGCCCATGTGGGGGTGACGCTGACGAGGTGATGACAAAACCGATAGTAGCACATATGTTCGTACACCGACAAGATGTCACAGGTGGCTGGTCCTGTGCTTCTGCTGGCGGAGAGTCTTTTTCGCTCCAGGTACGAATCACTGCGTCTCCACACATCGTCGTGCGGATGGCCTATCGTGTGACCCACACCCACAAGACGCACGATTGGGGCCAATGGTTTCACCAATCGGGAGACTGGTTTGGGATTAGGCGTGGCGTCGAGCCGGAATGGTATCGTGAGTGAATTGTGCGCGCCCTGCGTTGCCGTGACAGTCCGCCAACGTCGGTTGTGACCATACGGTCACGATCGATGCCCACGCCAGCAGTCAGGTTCATGGCCGGAGCCCGGCCCGAAGGAGATCCAGATGAGCGAACACGCCGCGCCGGTCGTGGTCATCGGTGCGGGGTTTGCCGGGCTCTGTTGCGCTCGCGAGCTGCATCGCGCCGGGGTGCCCGTCCTGGTCCTCGAGGCCGAGCGACAGGTGGGTGGCCGCGTGCGAACCGACCGCGACGACGAAGGGTTCCTGATCGATCATGGATTCCAGGTCATGCTCTCCGCCTATCCCGCCCTCCGGCGCCATGTCGATCTCGATGCTCTCGGCGCCACGCCGTTCGATTCTGGCGCGATGATCTGGAGCGGGCGCCGACGCATTCCGCTCGCGCATCCGTTGTTTCACCCGGGTGCCATCGTTCGCGATCTCACCAGCACCATCTTCCCGGCCGCCGACAAGCTGCGGCTGGGGGCCTGGGCGCTCTCCGTCTCGCGACAAACGCAGCTCTCCGCCGCGAACGTCGCCAATGAGGAGCCGGTCGACCGGTCCGCCCTTGTGGCATTGCGGGATCGCGGCTTTTCCGACGCCTTCATCGACCGCTTCGCCCGGCCGTTCTGGGGCGGGATCCTGCTCGATCGCTCGCTGTCGGCGAGCGCGGGCGTGCTCGAGTTCACGCTCAGGATGTTCATCAGCGGATCCGGCGTGTTGCCCCGTGAGGGCCTCGGTGCCGTGCCCGCCGCGATCGCCGGCGATCTCCCGGACGGCGCGATCCGAACCGGCGCCCGGGTTGCGGCGCTGCAATGGGACGCGGGCGCGGTGACCGGCGTCGAGCTCGCCGGTGGCGAGCGGATCGCCGCCCCGGCGGTCGTGGTCGCCACCGATCCCCCGGCCGCTGCCGCGCTGACCGGAATCGGCACGATCCCGACCGACCCCGTCGGCTGCGTCACCGTCTTCCTTTCCGGACAGACCGATCCCGGCGTCGGCAAACGGCTCGTGCTCGACGGCACCGGCACGAGGTCGGTCAACCACATCGCGCCGCTCTCGACCGTTCAGCCAACCTACGCCCCGGCTGGCTCACACCTCATCGCGGCCGTGACGCTCGGGGCGGAGGCGCTCGCGGCATCCGACGACGATCTCTCCCGCCGCGCGCTGGCCGATGTGAGCCTGATGCTTGGGCAGCCCAACACCTGGTCCGTCCGGCGCATCGTGCGCGTGCCCTTTGCCCTCTACCGGCAGGATCCCGGCCTGCATCGCCGGCTTCCGGACGCCGCCACTGGCACGCGCGGGCTCTTTCTCGCGTCGGACGCCACGGTCGATGCCAGCGTCAACGGCGCGTTGCTCAGCGGCGAGTCGGCCGCCCGCGCGGTTCAGGCGGCACGCTATGCTTGAGACAAGGGACGAAGTCATGGCGTCGGTCGCGCCTTCGCCCCCGGTGTTCGGGCAGCGCAGGGATTGAATCAGCGATGAACGTAGGGGCACCCATGCACGGTGAGCACAAGACGCCCGGCGGGAAACTGGTCGTGATCGATCTCGACCGTGTCGATGGGCGGCTCCGCAATGTCGAAGTGTCCGGCGACTTCTTCCTGTATCCCGACGATCTCCTGGCCGTCATCACCGGCTCGCTGGAGGGGTTGGACGCAACGCTCGATGAGGAGGCGATCGCGGACCACGTCCGCCGCGCCGTGCCCGAGGGCGCCGAGATGCTTGGCACCTCTCCCCAGGGAATCGCGATCGCGGTCCGCCGGGCGCTTCAGGAGCGCGACGCATGAACAACGAGAGACCGGACGCGGTGGAACCGGCAGGCATCGCCCGCACGCCGGTCGACGACCTGACCGGACGCTCGGCGACCGAGCGGGACGAGCGCTGGAAGCGGTACAACTGGCAGTTGCTCCCGGCGGTGCCGCTCGACCCGGACGTTCAGATCGCGCTCGATGAGACCCTGACCCTGGCGGTCGGCAAAGGCGAGCGCGAGCCTACCCTGCGCTTCTGGGGCTGGAACGCCCCCTGCGTCGTGCTCGGGCGCTTTCAATCCGTCCGCAACGAGGTGAACGAGGACGTCGCCCGCGCGGAGGGCGTTCAGCTCGTGCGCCGGATCAGCGGCGGCGGCGCCATGTTCATCGAGCCCGAAGGCGCGATTACCTATTCGATCTACGCCCAGGAGGAGATCGTTGACGGGATGACCTTTCCCGAGTCGTACGCCTTCTTCGACGCCTGGGTAATCGACGCGCTCCGGGAGCTGGGCGTCGACGCCTGGTACGCACCGCTCAACGACATCACCTCCTCGGGCGGCAAGATCGGCGGCGCCGCCCAGGCCCGGCGCGGGGGCGGGGTGCTCCATCACACCACGATGGCCTACCAGATGAACATCCCACGGATGACAAGGGTGCTGCGGATCGGCAAAGAAAAGCTGAGCGACAAGGGCGTCCAGTCCGCCGACCGGCGGGTCGGTCCGCTCCGGCGCCAGACCGAGCTCGACCGCGACGTCATCATCCACCATCTGATCGGCCACTTTCGGGCTCGGTACGGCCTTCGCGACGACATGATTCGCGACGACGAGATGGCGGACGCCCAGCAGCGGGCGCGAGACCGCTTCGCCACCCCGGAGTGGCTGCACTTCCTCCCCTGATCAGGGACCTCCGATCGTTGACGATCGTGACCCCCGCAACGGCCTCGCTGACGGCGGGTGTCCGTACTGTGCCTTGAAGTCACGACGATCACGGCCTACCATGGTCGGAATCCGGAACGCGCGCATGATGCCTCCCCCTGATGACCTTCCTCATCATGCGCGATCACATGTTTGCCCACCTCGGACGGTGCCAGTCGAGGCGCTACGGTGTCTCAGCCGGACGTGGGCTACCAGGAAGGTCACTTTCACCATGCGCGGTACACGATCATGGCGGTGCCTTGGAGTCATCGGGCTCCTGGCGCTGATCGGCGCCCTGCTTGCCGGATGCGGCGGCGCGACGACTGGCTCGTCCAGCGCCGAGGACCAGGCAGCCGCCACCACGGCCCCGCTTCAGCCGACCGCGACCGTCGCCGATTCGACGCCCGTGGCGGCAGTGGCGACGCCTTCAACGACCGGTCCGCAGGTGCGCTCGCCCATGGCGTCAACACCCCCGGCCACCCCACCGCTGGCCGTCGGCGGCTCGATCATGCCCGCGCCCCAGGGCAGCGGCCGGCTCACCGCCGAAGAGGTGCAGATCTACCAGCCCAACGAGCTGGGGGTGATCCCGGTCCTGCAGTACCACGTCTTCGTCACCGATGAGTCGAAGCTGGACCCGTTCACCACGACCATCGACCGTTTTACCGCACAGCTCCAGTGGCTTTACGATCACAACTTCTTCCTGATCTCGATGGAGAGCTTCATCTCGAACAGGATCGCGGCGCCACCGGGCAAGCATCCAGTCGTCTTCACCTTCGACGATGCCAGCCCCGGCCAATTCCGCCTGATCCTGGGGAAGGATGGCGCGCTCGTCCCCGATCCGCTGTCCGCGGTCGGCGCATTGGAGGCTTTCATTGCGATCCATCCCGACTTCGGCCGGGGCGGGTTCTTCGCCGTCCTTCCCTCGAACTGCTTCGCGATGCCCGCGGAGCCCGATCAGATGCCCTATTGCGAGCGGAAGCTGACCTGGCTGGCCGAGCGTGGGTACGAGGTCGGCAACCACACACTGGGTCATCAGGACCTTTTCGACGTGACCGATGATGTGTTCGCCGAACAGGTTGGCGGTGCGTCCCGGTGGGTGCGCGAGCATGTTGCTGGCCCGGGCAGCATGGGCGATGTGATCGTGATGCCGTATGGCAACTATCCCGACAAGGAGACGCATCAGGAGCAGCGCCGGATGCTCCGGGAGGGCTTCCGGTTCGAAGGGCAGGAGATCAGGATGCGGGCCGCCTTCATGGTCGGCGCCGAGCCCTCCCCGTCTCCGTCCAGTTTGCTCTGGGATCCGCTTTTCATTCCCCGGATCCAGACGAGCGATGAGGTGCTCGATCACTGGTTCGAGGCGTTCGTCAGCGGGAGCGTTATACTGTATGTGAGCGATGGGCATCCGGGAACCGTCGTTCTGCCGACCCCGTTGCCTTCCCAACTGGGGGCCGAGCTCGATCCCGACCTGATCGCCCGCCAGGGCAAAACGCTGGTGAACTATCACCCCGGAAATCAACCCTGAGCGAGGCACAGGAACAAGGTGGCACGGTCCTTGAGAAGCTCGTTCGCGAGTGGGGCGTGCCGGTTTCGCTCCAGCCCGCATTTCAAGCCACCATCCCATCCCCGGTCGTAAGGACAAGAGACCCATGGCATCGGCACCTGTCGCGCCGCCATCCCACGCGCCCGCACCCGCGGACATCTCTTCCATCAGGGAAACCCGCGGCGCCCGGCGCATCGTGATCGCGGAGGCACTCGGTTACTGCTGGGGCGTACGCCGCGCGCTGGACATCATCCAGGACGCCGCCGACCCCGAGGCGCCGGTCGCTCCGATCGGTGACATCATCCACAACCCGCAGGTCGTTGGCCGGCTTCGCGAGCGTGGGGTCGAAGGCGCCGCCACGATCGAGGAAGCCATCGATCGTGGCGCGAAGCGCGTCGCGATCACCGCGCACGGGATGGGACCGCATCTCGCGCGGCAGGCGGCCGACCACCAGCTCGAGCTGATCGATACGACCTGCCCGCTCGTTACCAAGGTTCAGCGCCTTGCCCAGAAGCTCGTGCGGCAGGGGTACTTTCTGGTTGTCTACGGTGATTCCTACCACCCCGAGGTGAAGAGCGTGCTCGGCTGGGCGGCGACATCCAAATCCGTGGCGGCCAAGAAGATCGAGCAGCTTCCCTGGAATGCGCCGCGTGGCGCCAGCGGGGACGGCAAGATCACGCCGCCGCGCAAGGTCGCGCTCGTCAGCCAGACGACCAAGAACATCGACGAGCTGATGGAGTTCGCGGGCAAGCTCCAGGAAATGGTGATGCCGGACGGGGGCGAATTCCGCCTCTGCAACACGATCTGCGAGCCGACCAGCGAGCGTCAGAACGCGCTCAAGCGGATGGTCGATCAGGTCGATCTGGTGCTTGCGATCGGCGGCCAGAAGAGCTCCAACACCGCCCGCCTGGCGGATGTTGGCAACAAGATGGGCGTCACCTCCTACCACATCGAGCGGCCGGAAGACATCCGCGACGAGTGGCTCGCCGCCGTCGGCGACGGCAACGTCGGTGTCACCGCCGGGGCCTCGACCCCGGACGATGTGATCTCCGATGTCGTTAACTATCTCGCGGCCCGCGGCTTCGCTCCGCCCGACGGTGGCATCCGCCCCGTCGACCCGGATTACGTCCCCGCCTACTGACAGGGCATCACAAGGGATGCCCGGCGACTGCTGCTGCGCAACGGATGCGTCCTGCCCCTAGAGGTCATGGCAGAAACCTCGTGCGGATGTAGATGAGGCTGACGCCGAGGCAGAGCTCGGAGCGGTGACCGCCGAGC
>CADCWJ010000758.1 GCA_902806365.1 uncultured Thermomicrobiales bacterium | reverse complement strand
CCGCGACTCCCCCACCGGGCTCACCGTCGCTTACTCCGGCACTCGCCGCGCAGACAACTTCGGCAGGTAATACTATTGCTTATGAATTCACCATCGCCAATGTTGGTGGAAGGCAAGAGACATTTGAGATCGCGGTTATTCCCGAGCCGGGTCAAACACTGGCTGGAGTTACCGCGGGTCCGAATACCACCAGCATTACACTAAATGCCGGCGCGACGCAGAGGATTAGCGTCTTAGTCACGACTTCGGCTACGACTCCCGCCGGCAGGGACGTACGCCGTGTTCGGGCGGTAGCGCAGGGAGACCCTTCGAGAACTTCGGAAGCGGTGATTACGACGACTGTCGTTGTTCCGACGGGGACAGCAACAGTCACCCCGACCGCGACAAGGACACCGACGCCGACTGCTACTCAGGGGCCGACGGCAACGCCAGGGCCGGTCTGCGTCGACAATGCCGAGCCTGATAACGATCCGAACGCGGCCCGTGAGCTGCGCCCCGACGTGACCTTCACGCGAGTGATCTGCCCGGCGGGCGACCAGGACTGGTTCTTCTTCGGCGGTCTTGCCGGCAAGGTATATACGATCGATGTTCCGGTGATGGCCGACGGTCTCGACCTGTCGATCTCGGTCTTCGATCCCGACGGTAACCTCATCGCGTTCAACGACGATTTCCCCCGCAACAACGATCCCACGGACATCCGCCCGCGCGTGCAGTCGTGGCGCGCGCCAGCCACTGCCCGTTATACTGTGCGCGTGCGCGACGCCGCGGGTGGTGGAGCGACCAACCTGACCTACAATATTATCCTGATCTCCGAAAGCTACGGCCCAACGCCGACGCTGATCGCCGAGCTATGTACCGACCTCTTCGAGCCGGATGGTGTGCCGGAGCAGGCGAGGCTGGCCGTTATACGCGAGACCCAGCCCAATCATCATCTGTGCCCATCCGGCGATGCGGATTGGATTCGCTTCTTCGCGAAGATCGGTTCACGGTATGTGCTGCGCACGGACTCCAGGGCCCGTCCGGGCGCTGATACCGTGATGGTGCTTACCGATCGCGACGCGGTCTCAATCCTCGACGTCAACGACGATTTCGGTGGAACGCTCGACTCGCGCATCGAGTTTACGCCACAGGTCGACGGTTTCTACTTCGTCCAGATTAAGAACGTCGGCGATATCGGCAATCAATTCATCGCATACGACTTCTTCTTCGAGCCGGTTGGACTGGCGTCGCAGCCGGCGACGACGCCACGGCCTGCCACGGCCACAGCGGCTCCCGGCACCGGCACGCCGACAATCGCCGCGGGTACCACGACGCCGACGCGTACGGGAACACCCGGCACCGCGACGCCGACCCCGACCGAGATATGTGACGATGATCCTGATACACCCTACCCCGAGTGCGATGTCGACTCGCTGCGCAACACGATTGATGGCCCGAAGGGACAGCCACCATTTGTCAATGGTCCGGCCAAGCAGTTCATCGATCCCTCGTTTGCGCAGGTATGGTCGCGCACTGATCAGGCCATCGCAAACAACAGGGCGAATCGCACCTGGATGTGGGGACCGGAGGGATTGGCCGGCCGCGTCGAGGTGTACCAGCAGGCAAACGGCGGCGCGCGACAGGTCCAATATTTCGACAAGGCGCGCATGGAGATCACTGATTGGCAGCGTGATCGAGCCAATCCCTGGTTCGTCACGAATGGGCTGCTGGTGCGCGAAATGATCGAGGGCAGGGTCCAAATTGGCGACGCCGAGTTCATGGGCCGGGCGCCGGCCGATGTCGCGATTGCCGGAGATGCCTCGGATCCGCAGGCGCCGACGTACGCGAGTCTCTCCGGTCTGCTCGAGCGGGTCCCGGACAGGACCGGTGAAACCGCGGGCTTGTTGCTGCGCCGGGATGGCAGCACTGCCCCCGCCGCGGCGCGCCCGGAGGCTCGCCTGGCCCGCTATGTCCCTGAAACCGGGCACAATATAGCCCAGGTCTTCTGGGAGTTTCTCCAAAGCCGTGGGCCGGTTGGAGACGGTTCACGCCAGGACGTCTTGATCGACT
>CADCWJ010000757.1 GCA_902806365.1 uncultured Thermomicrobiales bacterium | reverse complement strand
TGAACTGCGGGAGCACCTGGAGGATGCCGGCCACCAGTTCCGGGTGCTCCCCCGCCCGGTCCTCGAATCCGTCGATCGCCTCGCCGATCGTGGCCATCCGCTCCTGCGGGGGCTGGGTCCCGGTGATCACCAGGAAACGGTTATAGGCGTCGCTGGCTGGTCCCGTCTCCCCGTTGGCCAGCCGGTACATCCCGAGATCGTCCCATGCACCCGCGTGGTCGGGGCTGGCAACCGTGGCCGCCGCCGCACTCGCGATCGCGTCGGCCACATCACCTTGCTGGAACCGGGCCGCGCCGAGTCCGAGAAGCGAGTCGACATGATGCGGGTTCGCCTTGAGCGCGTTCTTGAAGTGGACCTCGGCGCCAGTCGCATCACCTTGCAGCAGCAGGGCGTCGCCTGCCTCCTGCTCGCGCACTTCATCACAGAAGGTCGTGTAGTGCGTGATCCCTTCGCTGCGGCCCTGGCGTTCCTCCTGCGTGAGATTGCTGATCTTGTCATCGAGAGCCGCTGCCGCCGCCTCGTCCTCGTCGAACGCGGAGGCGATGAACCTGGCCTTGAAGTAGATGAGGCGCAACGGGCCGATCTCGTCGAGACCGCCGATCGGCTTTGCCTCGCCAAAGGCGATGGCGTCCTTCACGGCCCGCCGATACTCCTCCTCCAGCGTGGCGGACCGTTCCGTGTTTTTCTCGAAGAACGTGTACCAGCCCCATTCGCGCTCGAGCGATTCGACGCGGGCGGCCCAGGCGCGGAGCGTATCGAGCCGTGACGCCGATGGATTCGCAAGCGCCCGGTCCGTCCACTCACGGACCTGCTGGGCATCGGCGAGAACCTGCTCACCCATTGCCGTCATCTCGGGATTGTCGGTGCCGGAAAGCTCCAACTGTGTCAGGGCCGAGTAGATGAGTATCTGACGCGCCTTGTAGGCCTCGGCCACCGACGCTTCCGCTTCCGCACTGCCGGGCTGGATCTCCAGCGCGAGGACCCGGCGCTCATCGATCACGCTGGCGTAGTCATCGAGCGCCGCCTGCCGGCGTGCCGGATCGATCGACCATGCCTCCTGGCTTTTGGCGACGGCGAGGTCATCCCCAACCGACAGGGCGGTCGAATCGAGCATGCTCATGTCCGCACGAAGCGTCGACACCTCGGCGAGTTCCCGACGTGCATCGACGTTCGTGGGGTCGAGGGCGATGATCTCGCGGTACCGTGCCTCGGCGTCGCGAAGGTAAGCGGGCTCGGAGTAGGTCTCCGACAGCCCTCGCAACACCAGCGTGGTGGCGATCAGCTCACGGGACAGGATGTCTTCCGGCTGCTGATCGATGATCCTTTGCCAGAACTCTTGGGCGAGGTCAGGTCGCTCCTGAAGCACGGAGACGATTCCGGCGTTGCTCAACGCCTGGACATCCGTCGGATCGAGCGCGATCGCCTGCTCCATCGCTCGCGCCGCGCCGGCACAGTCGCCCATGAAGACCCGCGCGATCCCCTCCTGGACGAACGCGTACTGGTCGGTGCCGCCAGCCATCGCGACGACCGCATCGACCTCCTCCAGGGCGCGTTGCTCCCACGAGCGCTGATCCTCAGGCGACTCCTGGAACCGATAGGTATCGGCCATCAGCGTGTACAGCCGGGCGTAGGTCCCATGCACATCTGTCGGCCGCTCCAGGCCCGCGGCCCGAGCGAGCAGGTCCGTCCGGGGCTGGAGCGCCTTCTGGTACCAGGCGAGGGATCCGTCGAGATCCCCGGCGAAGCTGGCCAGCCAGCCGCGCTCCAGGTACGTCTTCACCAGCACCAGCTGGTCCTGGGGACCCAGGTTTTCCTTTCGCTGCAGGCGAGCTTCGTAGAATGTGGCCGCCCGCTCATAAGCGATGGTGGCGAGCTCCGGCTGGTTGTCGAGGTTGTAGGCGTTGCCCAGGTAGAAGTTGAGGATGCCGGTGTTCGGTGCATCCGGGGCATCCGGCATCGCCAGTTCGAGATGTTCGATCGCTTTTCGCGGACGATTATCGTCATAGGCGATGATGCCGGCGGCACCGTTGATCAGCTCGTCCAGCGTCTCCGTCCGCAGGATGGGAACGGGAACGCCTTCCTTGACCAGGACCGGCTGCTGGGCGCCCTCCTCGCCTCCCGAGCCACCGGATTGCGACCCGCCCCCGATCGTGAGGCCGATGCTGGGCTCGGTGAAGACGACGTAGGCAACATACTGGCGGGGCTGGTTGGGTCCCGGCTCGTCGGTGCGGTAGATGACGACGGCGCGGGCGCCAATGCGGTCCCCCATCGCACGCGCCTTGTCCGTGTCGCGGGCGTCGAAGCTCACTGGAAGCTGGCGGACGATGACTTGCTCGGCCTGGCCCTGGGTGTACAAGGAATCGGCAAGCTGTTCCTGAACGGTGGCGGCGGAGGCCTCCCGGGTCATGGCAATGCCGAGGGCGTTTTTCGGAACCGGCAATGCGACATTCCACAGGTATTGCTGATAGGCATACGCCCCAAGGACCGTTAGGCTCATCAGTCCAAGAAACGCGACGGTCCGCTGATTGACCAGCATGCGGCGGGCCTTGCCGCTGTCGTCGCCCTTCAGGGCCAGCTCGCGACGCACGGTCCGCCATCGGGCGACGGCGATCGCGATTGCCAGCAGGAGAAACACTCCTCCCACGGCGAGGAGCACATACTCATGCAGCGTCGACAGCTCGATGACCAGCCCCTTGAACCCCAAGTACAGCGAAAGAGGGGAGAGCAGCCCAGGGCCGATGTCTTCAGAGGACGAGCGATTACTGACACGGAACGACACGAGCGCGATGATCGAGGAGACGATTGCGGCGATGAGTCCCGCATATGGCGAGGGCGCCGTCTTCAGCCGGGGGAAGCTTGCCGGGAGCCCATCGGCGATGAGTTGGAGGATACGCTCCGGGCGAGCGAGATCCTTGAGCCGGTGCTTGCCGAGGCTCCGCAGTTTCGCATTCTCCGGGAGCCGCTCTGCGACATGCTCGCCGGTTGCCTCCGACAGGAGTGTTTGGCCCCCGTGACCGGCTGAAACCAGCCTTGCTACCCGGTTGACCGGGGGGCCGAAATAATCGGCATCGCGCTCTTCGGCCTCGCCGGTATGGAGCGCCATCCGGACGCGAATTGGTCCGACTTCGCCCCATTGTTCCTCGGCAAGTGCTCGTTGGGCGGTGAGCGTGGCCGCTACCGCATCCTCGGCCGTCGGAAAGACCGCGCAGAAGGCATCGCCAACTGTCTTGAAGACGTGGCCACGGTGCTGGGCGATCGCGGCCCGCATCAGCTCATCGTGGCGGGCGACCGCCTTGGCCATCGCGACCGGTTGCTTTTCCCAGCGCTTGGTGGACCCTTCGATGTCGGTGAACAGGAACGTTACCGTTCCGCTTGGCTGCTTGGACACCCCAAACTCCTCATGGAGTCTCTCGCACTGTATGGATCGTGCTGGGTCCCGATGGCCCTATAGTAGCCGTTCGCTTCGCCAAGTGGAAACGATCGTCCATGCCACCGGATCGGGACCGGGCCCCGGGCACCGCAGGGCGGGCCACGGAGCGGGTTCGGGGGAGGACTATCCCGACCGCATCGTGGCCCGCCGACCTCGACGAGGGGCCCATGAAGGCGGCCGGATCGGGAACCTGCTCCGGTCCGGCGGCTCGGGCCTGTATCTCCGGCTTGCCGCACCCGGTCCCAGGGGTGGCTGCCGGTCACGTCCTTCGCGGTTGGCCTGTCCAGGCGTTCCGCGAGCGACGCGTCCCGCCAGCCATCACGACCGAGCCTCGCGACCGTGGGTCTAAGCGACCGAGGAAGGAGGGTGTAGGGCGGACATAGGCTCCCCGAGCGTCAGATCACCAGGCTAGAAAGCCAAGATCACGACTGAACAACATCTGCATCAGGATGTTCCGTTGAATCCCCACGCCGAGGGTCAGGTCGATCCGCACGACAGGCGTCACTGGCACCGCCTCCACGCTCCGCTCCGGGAATAACTCGGCGTAGGGCTGGTCTGTCGAGGCTGATGCTCCGGTCGCCAGCCGTTCCTCAATGATTGGCGCTGCGGCCTCGGCCGCGTCCGGGCTTTGCAGGGCGACGACGATCACCGCGCGAGCATCAGGGATGTCTGACGAAGGAGGCGTCGTTTCGCCGTCCGGTTCGAGCGGTCCACCGGCGGTCGACCCCAGCATGGCCATGACCACGGGCGGCATGTCGCTGCCTTCAGCCATTTCGGTGGCAATCGCGTCGATGTCGGGTGTCGACTCCGGGTCCAGCTCCAGCAATGCTTCGGGCATGGCACCAGTCAGCATGGTCCCGTCGACGAACAGAGCCGAGGCGAGATCCTCAGGCACGTTGGGAAGCAGTTCGGCGATGTCGCTCCGTTCCGCAAGCGATGGGGTTTCACCAGCCACCACATCGAGCACGGATTCGAGAATGGCCTGGGCCGAGGCGAACGCCAGCGTGCCGTCTTCCAGGATCGTCGCGTAGTTCATGGCGGCGAACTTGTAGGCTGTCTGGGCGCTGATGTCCTGTTCATAGTCATCGCGAATGGCGAGGATTGGCCGATCGTTGCCGACTGGTTTGTATCCGAGTTCTCGCAAGGCGCCGACAATCTCCCGTTCGTCGAAGCGACCCCGGAACAACGAGAGGTCGAACGGCGGCAGGCTGATCTGGAGCGTCTGGTCCGCCTGCAGGAGGTCGAACCCGTAGTCCTCCCGCCAGGACTGGAGATACTGTGCGGCGTGCGAGGGGACCGGAAGGCCAAGGGTCGCGGCGAACCATTCGCTGAACGCCTCGTCATCCATGCTGTCGGGAGCGGCGACGTCGACGGCCTCCAGTTGAGCTGCAATGTTGGCGTAGGTGATGTTGGCGCGCTCGGGATCGTCGAGGTCGGTGAGCGTGGCGGGAACGAGCCCGAGTATCCCCTCCAGATCGCCGTCGGACGGTTGCGCCGAGTGACCGGCGGCTCCAGGCGTACCGAGCGCTCCGGCGAGCGCGACGATGACCAGTGCGCTCCAGAGCCTCACTGCCAATCGATGGACCATGGATCTTTCCTTTCACCGCACTGGTTGTGATTCCAGGCACCGCGCACCGCTCCGGCGAATGGGTGGCACACCGCCACGATCACCGGGTACCGATGGGCGAACAGTAATCAGGAGTTTACCGCCGAGCATTGCTGATGCCACCTCCGCACATGGGATCATGGCAACCCGGTCACTCCCGGTGTCAGATCGAACGCGCGCCCGGTCACGCGACGGGATTGGACACCGGCGAAGAGGAGGGCGCGGAGATCGATGATCGAG
>CADCWJ010000756.1 GCA_902806365.1 uncultured Thermomicrobiales bacterium | reverse complement strand
CGTGGAGCGCCGCCGGACCTGCGACGTGGGTACTTCCCGGGCGGGATCAGCGATCCATTCTCGCTGGAGATGCTCGATTTCCTGACCGCGATTTCGGCAAAACGGCCGATGGAGGCGAGCGCGACGGAAGGCGTGCTCGATCTCGCGACCGCCTTCACGGTGCTCGAATCCGCCACTGCCAACCAGCCGGTGTCCGTCTCCAATGTGCTCGATGGTTCGGTCGCGCGATACCAGGAGGAGATCAACGATCACTACGGGATTTGACGCACCGGCACGCAAACGAGTCTAAACGCAGAGCGCACATGGACCGGAAGAGGGGTAGGACCTGTGTCAGAGCGAACGTTGGGAATGGGCGTGATCGGCTGCGGGGGCATCGCGCAGGCTGCCCATCTGCCGAACATCGTCAAGAATCCGCGCGCCCGTCTGGTCGCGGTGGCCGATATCGACCGCGACCGGGCGAACGCAACCGCCGAGCAGTGGGGCTGTACCGGATACAGGGATTATCAGGAACTCCTTGCGAACCCGGAGGTCGACGCGGTCTGCGTGACCTCATGGGCGGCCGCTCATGCGGAAGCCGTGATCGCGGCGGCCGAGGCGGGCAAGCACATCCTGTGCGAGAAGCCGATCGCGATCACGCTGGAGGATGCGGACGCGATGGTCGCGGCGGCGGACCGCGCTGGCGTCAAGTTCACGATGGGCTACCAGAACCGGTTCGGTGTGTCCGGCCCGCTAATCAAGCAGATCCTCGATGACGGGCTGATCGGGAAGGTGATGGGGCTCAACGTGGTGGGCGTCGGCCCATCGTCGCACGGAGCGCCCTGGTTCCTGAAGCGGGAGCTGTCCGGTGGCGGGGTGCTGATGGACTGGGGCATCTACACCGCGTTCAACCTGAACTGGTGGCTGGGCCCGGTCGAGCGGGTATTCGCGACGAGCGCCATCTTCCGCAAGGAGGTCATGGTGCGCGGCGAGCTGCTGACGGATCTCGATGTCGAAGACACGGTCGCCGCCCATCTCACGTTCCGGAGCGGCGCGATGGGCTCGTGGTACAGCGCCTGGGCGGTCAGGACGGGGCACAGCACCACGTCGATCGATGGCTCGGAGGGAGCGATCCTGATGGGCAAGGGCGACGGCGTGAACCTCTACTCGACCCAGCTCGGCGACCCCGACCACCTGCGGGGGTGGCGCAACATCCCGGCGGTCGAGCCGTCGCTGATCATGCTGCATTACCGCAAGATCGAGCATCTGGTCAACGCGGTGCTGGATGACACACCGCTGGTGATGACCGGCGCCGACGGCCGCGACGCGCTGGAGCTCGTGCTGGCGATCTACCGGTCCGCCGAGCTCGGCCAGCCGGTAACGTTGCCGCTGGAACGCGGCATCCCGGTCCTGGAGCCGGCTGTCGCGATCTGATCGAGTGGCCGAGAAGCATGACGCAAGACGATTGACGCACCATGTAGAAGACGACAGGACGGAGGGCACGGTGGCAGAGCAGCAGGTTCGGCTCGGGTTCGTCAACGGCGATCACCTGCATTTCGGGGGCTTGCTGCAGTCGGCGCTGGAGTGCGACACGGCCGATGTGGTCGGGATGGTGATCGAGGACCCGGAGCTCCGCGCGTTTTTCGCCAGCAAGCACAGCGGTGTGCCGGTGTTCGAGACGGCGGAGGCACTCTACGAAACGGGGCGCCCGGCGGCGATCGTGACCTGCGCCGACAACCTCAACGCCGCCGACGTGATCGCCGATGCGGCGGCGCGGGGCGTCCATGTGATGAAAGAGAAGCCGATGGCGGCCTCGCTGGATATCGCCGAGCAGATGGCGACGACGGCGGCGCTGCACGG
>CADCWJ010000755.1 GCA_902806365.1 uncultured Thermomicrobiales bacterium | reverse complement strand
TCGGGGCGGCATGCAGGTCTTTCCCGAACTCGTCGCGCTGACGCTCGGGCTTGTCATCTACACCGCCGCCTTCATCGCGGAGATCGTGCGCGCCGGTATCCTGGCCGTGTCGCGAGGTCAGACGGAGGCGGCGCATGCCCTCGGGCTGCGGCCCGGGCAGACGCTTCGCCTCGTCGTGATCCCGCAGGCCATGCGGGTCATCATCCCGCCGCTCACGAGCCAATACCTGAACCTGGCGAAAAACTCGTCGCTGGCCGTCGTCATCGGCTATCCCGACCTCGTCCAGGTGTTCATGGGCACGGTGCTCAATCAGACCGGACAGGCGATCGAATGCGTGGCCATCACCATGGCCGTGTACCTGACGATCTCGATCGCGACCGCGTCCTTCATGAACTGGTACAACGCCCGCAAGGCGTTGGTGGAGCGCTAGGCCATGGCCGTCCAGTCGCTCACCCATCCGTCCCGATCGTATGTCCAGAACGGGCAGAGCGAGCCGTTGCCCCCGCCCACCCTCGTGCGCGGCCCGATTGCCTGGGCGCGACAGAACCTGTTCTCGTCGATCCCGAACACGATCCTGACGCTCATCGTCCTCTACCTGCTCTACCTGCTTATCCCGCCGCTCCTGAAGTTCCTGATCCTCGACGCGGTTTGGACCGGGGCGGACCGGGCCGCTTGCCGCGAGGACATGGCGGGGCGGCCGATCGGAGCCTGCTGGGCGTTCGTCGTCGACCGGATCGGTTATTTCACCTACGGGGCGTACCCAGTCGCGCAACGTTGGCGGGTCGATCTCTGGTTCGCCATGCTGGGCTTCGGCGTGGCATGGCTGCTCTGGCTCAAGGCGCCACGACGGGATCTCGGGGCGGCGTATTTCTTCGTCGTCTTCCCCATTGCGTCCTTCGTCGTGCTCACCGGATGGCGGGCGATCGGGCTCGAGCCGGTCGCGACGGCGTTCTGGGGCGGCATCCTCGTCACCCTTCTGGTGGCCGTCGTCGGCATCGTCTTCTCGCTCCCGTTCGGGATCCTGCTCGCCCTCGGCCGCCGCTCGAAGCTGCCGATCGTCCGGCTCGCCTGCGTGGTGTTCATCGAGGTGATCCGCGGCGTGCCGCTCATCACCGTGCTCATCATGGCGAACACGATGCTGCCGCTGTTCCTGCCCGCCGGCATGACGGTGGATCGCCTGCTGCGGCCGCTCATCGGCGTCGCGATCTTCGCGTCCGCCTATATGGCGGAGGTCGTCCGCGGCGGTCTGCAGGCCGTGCC
>CADCWJ010000754.1 GCA_902806365.1 uncultured Thermomicrobiales bacterium | reverse complement strand
TCGGCCATCCCGTTCATGTTATCCTTGGCGAACACCTCGCGGTCGAGCGGGCTCGGCAGGTAGGCGTTGACCGCGTCGAGCAGGAGCTGGACGCCCTTGTTCTTGTAGGCCGAGCCCACCAAGACCGGGCAGATCTGCTGGGCGATGGTTGCCTCGCGGATCGTCGAGTGGATCAGATCGAGCGGCACTTCCTGCTCTTCCAGCAGGAGCTCCATGATCCGGTCGGAGACCAGCGACAGGGCTTCGAGCATCCCCTGGCGGGCGCGCTCGGCCTCGTCGACCAGCTCGGCCGGGATCGGCTCGCGGCGGACGGTCTCCCCCTTCTCGCCGTCGAAGTAGACCGCCTCACGGTTGATCAGGTCGATCACGCCGCCGAAGTTGATCTCGCCGCCGATCGGGATCTGGATCGGGACGGTGGTCAGCCCGAGCTTGCTCTCCAGCTGCGAGATCACGTTGGCCGGGTTGGCGCCGGTGCGGTCCATCTTGTTGATGAACGCGAGCCGGGGGACGCGATACCGCTTCATCTGGCGGTCGACGGTGATCGACTGCGACTGGACGCCGGCCACGGCGCAGAGGACCAGCACGGCGCCGTCGAGGACGCGGAGCGACCGCTCCACCTCGACCGTGAAGTCGACGTGGCCCGGGGTGTCGATGATGTTGATCTTCTTGTCGAGCCACTGGACGGTCGTCGCGGCCGACGTGATCGTGATGCCGCGCTCCTTCTCCAGCTCCATGTGGTCCATCTTCGCGCCTTCGCCACGAACTTCCTTGATCGTGTGGCTCTTGCCCGAATAGAACAGGACGCGCTCGGTCAGCGTCGTCTTCCCGGAGTCGATGTGGGCCGAGATCCCGATGTTCCGGACGTTGCGAAGGTTTTCCATGAGCGGTATCGTCATTCCAAAGGGCGGTCGGTGGGCCCCTCGTCCCGGAAACAGCCGAATTCGCCAGGCTGGGGATGGCTCGACCCATCGGACTGCGACGGGCCGGAAGGATTGCCGGAGGCACACCGGGGGGCGGATTCTCGTCCCGATTCCCTGAAGGTTGATCGGAGCGAGGCCATGCCGGGCATGGGTGGCAAGGGGAGGGCCCGATTGCGTCCGACGTCGCAGGGCCTTCCATGATAGCGATCGGCGCACTTCGGTCAAGTGCACGCCGCCATCGATCATGCATGACTACTATAGGACATACGGCAAGGACCGCGATTTGGTTCGGTCGAAGTGCATG
>CADCWJ010000753.1 GCA_902806365.1 uncultured Thermomicrobiales bacterium | reverse complement strand
GGCTCGCCAACAACGGCGGTCCGACGATGACGAACGCTCTGCTGCCCGGATCGCCCGCCATCAACGCCGGCAACACGGCAACCTCTCCCAATACCGACCAGCGCGGCGCGGCGAGAGTCGGCACGGCGGACATCGGCGCGTTCGAGGTCAACACCTCGGCGAACTTAAGTGCCCAGCTACCGGATGGGGTTGTCCAAACTCCTTACAGTTACACGGTCGTGCATGACAGGGGCGCGTTCACTTATTCGTTGACCGGCGGCGCGCTGCCGAGCGGAATCTCTCTCTCCACGAATGGCGCGATTGTCTCGATCAGGGGCACGCCGACAGTGATAGGCGCGTTCACCTTCTCGATCACCGCGACCGACGGCACAAACTCGTTTGTGACCGATTATTCTTTGACCATCCTCCCACCGGCGGACGGCGCGCCGCCCGCCACCACCATCACTGGTCGACCGTCGGCTTATACGAACAGCAGGAACGCCACGATCACCTTCACGGGCAGTGACGATGTCACGCCGGCAGGCTCTCTTAGCTTCGAAGGCAAGCTCGATACAGGGAACTTCTCGCCGGTCACTAGTCCTGTCACGCTGACGGGTCTCGGCGAAGGTTCACACACTTACCAGGTGCGAGCGAGGGATGGGTCAGGAAATGTAGATCCGACCCCAGCTAGTGTTAGCTGGACGGTCGATGCTACCCCGCCGACGATCGCGATCGGCGCACCGTCGCGCACGCTCGCGAATGCCAGCAGCACCGTGACTTACCTTGTCACCTACAGCGATGCGAACCTCACTGGGAGCTCGCTCACCGCGTCAAACGTGACGCTAAACAAGACCGGAACCGCGAACGCGATCGTCACCGTCGACAACGGCTCCGCCAGCACCCGCCTCGTCACGCTCAGCGGACTGACTGGCGATGGCACGTTAGGAATTTCGATCGCTGCTAACACCGCGAGCGACCTGGCGGGCAATTTTGCGCCGGGCGCTGGCCCGAGCGCCACCTTCACGGTGGATACGACTCCGCC
>CADCWJ010000752.1 GCA_902806365.1 uncultured Thermomicrobiales bacterium | reverse complement strand
GCAAGCGGGTTCCAGTATTCGCGGTAGTTGATGATCTGTCCGTCCTTGAAGGTCACGAACGTGGCGTAGCTCATCTCATACGCATTGCCGTTCGTCAGAACCTCGCCGGAGGCGCTCCATTCCGCGATGGCGACATTCGGGTCGTCCGTCGAATAGGTGCGAAGGTGGGGGATCGAGCGAAGATTGATGACGCTCGGGTAGTTGCGCAGGTATTCGTAGAGCGCCGCACGGCCTTCCAGGCGGCGTGGTGAACCTTCGGGCGCAAACGGAAACTCCGCGATGACATCGTCGGCGCAGAGCAGCGACCAACCTTTTATGTCCTTGGCGAGAAACGTATCGAGGCTGTGACGCAAGAGTTCGACTGCGGAAGGAAGATTGCTCACTTGATGCTCCTTGTTTTCGGCCCCTCTTGGCCGGCTCGCCGCGACCCAGATGCCACGCCCGCCGCCGGACTCGCCGCCCCGCGCATCGCGATCTCACTCACGGGTCCGTCTGGATCCCAGTTGTTGTCCGACATCGGGGGGCCTTTCATTTGGTGTCAATGGTTCCCGGCAGCAACCGCGGCCGGCGCGAGGAGCTTGATCCCGGTGACGAAGCTGTTGTCGTCCGACGCATTGGGTTCATGCCATCGCAGCGGCAATCAACTGCTCGCTCTTCGCCCAGAGCTGCCTGGCCCGGTCGGCATCGAGCGCGTATGACCTCACGCCATCGGCGAACGGGTTCGGCGTGTCGTCGACCGCCGCGACCGCGACGTCCTCGAGATACTGTCCGCCGATCTCGTCCTTGTCGGCCACGACCGCAGCCCACACCGTCGTCGCGGCGGCTTGGGCGACGTCCTTCAGCTCCAGCGGCGGAAGCCCTGCCTCGGCACGGGCGTTGGCAACGGTGCCCAGCAGGCCCTGCAGCTCCTCCTGCGAGAAGTGACGAGGGAGCGCGGTGAGGCTATTTCCGGGCATCACGGCTGCCGCGCGAACGCCGCGGCCGCGATGCCGACGATCGAACTCCACGGCGAACAGCACGTTGGCCGTCTTCGATTGGCCGTAAGCGACGAACGGGTCATAAGGCCGTTGCTCGAAGTTCGGATCCTCAAGGTCGACGTCCGCCGCGCGATGCGCGAGCGAAGACAGTACGACCAGGCGCCCGCCGTCGACGAGCAGAGGCTCGATCCAGTTGACCAGGGCGAAATGGCCGAGGTGATTGGTCCCGAACTGGGTCTCGAAACCGTCGGGCGTCCGGCCGAACGGCGTCGCCATCACCCCTGCGTTGGCGATGATCACGTCGAACGGCCGGCCGTCAGCCAGTAGCTTGTCGGCGCAGGCACGGATGCTTTGCAACGATGCCAGGTCGAGCCGGATCAATTCGAGGCTGCCGCCGCCTCGTGAGGCTGCGTCGCGCACCGGTGCGGTGGCTGACTCGGCCTTCGACAGGTCCCTCACCGCGCCGACGACGCTGGCGCCGCGGGAAACAAGCGCGCGGGCGGTTTCTAGGCCGATGCCGGACGATGCACCGGTAATGAGGAACCGTCTCCCCTGGAGATCGGCGCCGGCGAGCACCTCGTCGGCTGTCGATTTCGCACCGAGCCGTTGAGCGGTCGTCGTGTTCATTGGTTTCCCTTTCGAGTTGTGCGATCGGACGTTGCTCGGCTATCGGTCCTGGCTTTCGGTGCTCAGATCCCCAGCCCGCCGGCCACGTCGATCACGCCGCCGGTGATGTAGCCCGCATTCGGCCCGGCGAGAAAGCAGACGACTGCCGACACTTCTTCGACCGTCCCGATGCGACGGATCGCGTGCAGGTCCAGGAACGAATCGGGAGCAACGGTGCCGCCCAAGGCCTCGACCATCATGTCGGTCGGCATCGCGCCCGGTTGCACGACGTTGACGGTGATGTTGCGTCGGCCGAGGTCGCGGGCGACGCCTTTGGCATAACCGGCGATAGCTGCCTTGGTGCCGGCGTAGTCGGCCACGCCGTTGAACGGGACGTGCCCGCCCAGCAGCGACCCGATGAAGATGATCCGGCCGCCGTCGGACAGCACCGGCGCGGCCGCCCGCGTCGTCGCCACCGTGCCCAGCACGTTGACCTGCCACTGCCGATCGAGGTTGATCGTGTCCAATTCGGGATCGTCGACGGTCTTGCCCTGGACGGCGATCGCCGCGTTGGCGACGAGGATGTCGAGCTTGCCGAAGTGGGCCAGCACCTGATCGACCAGCGGCTTGGCCGCGGCCGGGTCCGCCTGGTCGCTCTGGATGGCGATGGCCCGCACGCCCTTGGCCTTAAGCTTATCGACCACGGCTTGGGCCTTGCCGGCCGACGCCACGTAGCTGATCGCCACGTTAGCCCCTTGCTCGGCGAGTGCTTCTGCCGTTGCTGCCCCCAGCCCGCGGGACCCACCGGTGACCAACGTGACCTTGTTCGT
>CADCWJ010000751.1 GCA_902806365.1 uncultured Thermomicrobiales bacterium | reverse complement strand
TTCCCCCGGTTGCCGGTATCGATCCGTCGCCCGCTTCCCCGCCACCGTCAGCACGGGACGACGGCCACGCTCTGTCAGGAAACATGAAGCGCTCGCTATTCGTAGGGGCCGACCTCGTGTCGGCCCGGTGAAGCGAAGCTTCACGTTCGTCCCGGTAACCTCACCGAACGCCTCCGATCGATGGTGCCGTTGGTGAGTACACCGGTCGCCGATTGTCCGAGCGAGGGGCTGTCTGGGAAGCCTCGACGTTCTCGTGCAGCCTCGGGTGGACATATACGAGCAACACCGGGTTTACCGTGCGGCTGCGCCGCACCGGGCCGCCACAAGGGCGGCCCCTACAACTACAACGTTCGCTGCCCACCGTTCTCCACTTCGCGGCAATCGGGGCTCACCCCTCGTCCTTCCAGAACTTGAAGAGCTTCGGGTACAGGGCCTCTGCGCTGAGCACGCTTTCCGGCAGACCCTTGACCGAGCTTGCCCAGAAGTAATATCCCTGCGGATGCAGGAAGTAGAGGAACGGCACGTTCTCGGCGACGATCTCCTGGACGCGGTTGTAAATCTCGATCCGCTTTGCTTCGTCCAGCTCACGGATTCCTTGCCCGAGCAACTCGTCCATCTCGGCGTTCTTGAAGTGCGAGAAGTTGTTCGTGCCGTCCGACCGGAGCGTGTCCCGCGCATCCGGCTCCCCGCTGCCGCCACCGTAGACCCAGTTGAAGAGGCCGGCGTCGTACTTGCCGTCGATCATGCCGTCGACCACGTCCGTGGCCTCCCTGATCTGCATGTCGACGCCGATCTCCTTGTAGAGCTGCTGGGCGATCTCGGCTTCGGGGCGACGCTGCGTGTCGCCCTGGATCACGCTCAGCGTGAAGGCCAGCTTCTGGCCGCCCTTGGCGCGGATGCCGCCGTCTCCAGGCACCCAGCCCGCGTCGTCGAGCAGCTTTTTCGCGGTGTCCGGGTTGTAGTCGTACGTTGGAACGTTCGGGTTGTAGAACTTCGTCACGTTCGGCGACAGGTTGCTGGTCGCGATGACGGCCTGCCCCTGGTAGACGTCGTCGATGAACGCCTGCCGGTCAGTGGCGTGGAGCAGCGCCTTGCGGACGTTGATGTCGGACAGGGCAGGGTGCTCGTTGTTGAGCACGAAATGGTTGACGGCGTTGTTCAGCACCTTGTAGACGGTGAAGTTGCCGCTCTCTTCGAGGATCGGGTTGTCCTCGGCGTTCAGCGACCAGATCGAGTTGTCGGCCTGGGCCGTCTCCAGCGCGGCGAAGCGGCTGGCGGCCTCAGGCACGATGTCGATCCGGACCTCGTCGAAGTTCGAGCGCCCGCGGAAGTACTCCTCGTTCGCCGCCAGGGTCGTGCTCTGGGCCGGGATCCACTCCTTGACCGTGTAGGGCCCCGTCCCGACCGGCTTGCCGGCGAACGCATCCTCCCCGGTCGCGGCGTGGTAGCTGGATGGATAGATGAAGAGCGTCGCAACGTTGACCATGAATGTGACGTCGGCCTCGGTCAGCGTCACCACCACCGTCGTCGGGTCGGGCGCTTCCACCGAGGCGACCAGCTCCATCGCGGAGGCACGAGTGGAGGCGTTCTTGGGATCCTTGATCCAGTCAAAGGTGTATTTCACATCGGCGGATGAGAATGGATCGCCGTTGTGGAATTTTACGCCCTCCCTCACCTTGAAGGTGTAGGTCTTGCCATCGGCGGAGGGCTCGTACGACTCGGCAAGGATCGGCTCGAGTTCGTAATTCTCGTTGACGTTGTAGAGCGAGTCGAAGAGCTGGGAGACTGCGGCATAGATCACCGTCTCGCCGTCGTTGTCCGGGCTCAGCGTGTTGATCTCGTGGTGCCCGATGGTCGTGAAGGTGCCACCCCGTACCGGCTGCGCGGCCTGGGCCGACGCGGCTGCCCGCGCGGCGACGTCACCGCTGGACAGGACCGGGATCAGGCCGGCGGCAGCGGCCGCCTTGAGAAGTGAGCGGCGGGATCCGCTCGTCTCCATGAGTTGCCGGATCGACTGCTGACGATGGCTCTCGTTCCTGAGATCGGTCATCGTGTTTCCCCTTTTCGAGCGACTTCACAGGGTGCATCGTTCCGTCCACCTTCGGCATTCGCCGGGGGAGTCGGGTTTCAAGGACCCGGTCGAGGCCACCTTGCCTCTGATCAACGGTTGATTCCCGGATTTTGACATAGTGTCCTGGCACGGGCAACCGCCCGCGTCGGCCATATGCGGCCAGTGAACCGTTGAAACGGCAAGACTTGTGCACGGTGACCTACGGCTGTTCGAAAAGCTCGTCGGTTTTGGCGGCCATGATGAAATCGTTGCGATGCAGTCCCTTGATCGCATGCGTCCACCAGGTGACCGTGACCTTGCCCCACTCGGTGAGGATGGCGGGGTGGTGGTCCTCCTCATCGGCGATGTCGGCAACCCGGTTGGTGAAGGCGACGGCGGGACGCCAGCCCTTGATCCTGAACACTCGCTGAAGCCGCTTGACGCGATCCACCTCGATCAGGGACCAGTCGGGGATCTCGCGCAGGAGGTCTGGAAACTGGTCGTCCGGGACGCGCGGGGCGTCCTCGTGACAGGCTACGCATCGTTCGGTCGATAATGGCACGGGAGCCTCCTGTTCCTGCGTCGCGGATGGGAGAAACGTGCCGGGATCTGTCAGGTAGAGAGCCTTCAGTCCGGTAAGGTCGCCCCTTCCGTGGTCGCCCGGACGTCAATCCAGCGCGATCGTGGTGGCCGGGAAGTACCACTGATCGACCGCACCCTCCAACCCGCCGTCGCCATCGCGCGCGCATCCAACCGGGGACGCGAAGTCCGCTGTCAGGAGCGTCTCGTCGCGGGCCGACACCGGATGCCCCATCTCCGCCAGCCGCTGATGGATGGCCGGGTCGATCCGTGCGCTGACTGCCAGCGCCCGGGTCGAGGCGTCGATCCGGGGCGCTTCGATCGCCTCGTGAAGCGCCATGCCGTGGGCGGTCAGATTGGCGATGACCTGGGCATTGCAGTTCATGATCTTGCGCCCGCCGCTCGACCCGACGCTGGCGACAAGGGCACCGTCACGGGAGACGAGTGCCGGAGCCATGTTGCTGAGGGGGCGCTTGCCGCCCGCCACGGAGTTCGGTCGCCCTGGCTCGGGGTCGAACCACATCATCCCGTTGTTGAGCAGCACCCCCGTTTCCGGAGCGACGACGCGGCTGCCCCACAGGCTGAGCAGGGTCTGCGTCAGCGAGACGCCGTTGCCGTCCTTGTCGATGACGCCGAGGTGGGTCGTGGAGCCATCGCTCAGGTATTCCGGCACCGACCCCGTCAGCGCATGGCCGACCCGCAGTACCGAGCGGTCTCCCGCCAGCGGTAGACGAGCCCGCTCATGATCGATGTTGTCCACACAATCGGCGATGTATTCCGGAGAGAGCAGCGCGTCGATCGGCACCTCGACCGCTTCGGGATCGGCGAGGTAGGCGAACCGGTCGGCGAACGCCTGCCGGAACGCGCCGGTCATGCGGTGGATCGCCTCGGCGGTGTTGTGCCCGACCGCTTCGAGATCGAGCCGGCTCATCATGAGCAGCGCCTGGGCGAGCGACGTGCCGCCGCTGCCCTTGCCGATCGTATGCACCTGGTGACCGGCGAACGAAACCGACGTGGTCGGGGATTCGGTTGCTTCGTAGCGCGCGAAGTCGTCCCGCGTCATCGGAGAGCCCTGATCCTCAAGGTGCCGCACGATCCTGTCGGCGGTCTCCCCCTCGTAGAAGCTTCGCGCACCCTCGTCCGCGATTGCGCGAAGCGTGCGTGCCAGATCGGCCTGCCGGATCATCGCCGGACTGACCTGCTCGATCGTGACCGGAGGGTGTCCATGCGCGTCCAGGAACACGCCGCGGGTTGCGGGGAAACGGGCGAGGTTGGCCAGGTCGCGGGCGATCGTCAGTGTCGTGTGCCAGGTGACGGGGATGCCCCCTTCGGCCAGTGCGATCGCCGGGGCCAGGACATCGGCGAGCGACCGGGTGCCGTGGCGTTCCAGGGCAAGGGCCAAGCCGGCGACCGTGCCCGGCACCGCCACGGAGAGATGCCCCACCGTGTTGGCGTTTCCGACCGTCGCTGGCCAACCGAACAGCCCGGTGTCCGTCCCCGCGCCGGTCAGCGAGAACATTTCCGGATGCGCCCCGGCCGGCGAGATCATCGGATACTCGATCGCAATCGACCGCCGTTCGTTCGCCAGCCAGGCGACGAGGAACCCGCCCCCGCCGATGCCGTTCATCCATGGCTCGGCGACACCCATCGCGAACGCCGTGGTAACGGCGGCGTCGATTGCGTTGCCACCGCTTGCGAGCATCCCCGCCCCGGCCTGGACCGCCTGCGCCATCTTGCCGGAGACGACCCCGCCTCGGCCACGTGATCCCGTCCGGGACACGGTGAGGCTGGATCGGGCGCCCATCCTGCGCCGGTCATTCGTCGATATGGACGTACGTGTCACGACTCGCTCTCTCCCGCGTCGCCGTTCCCGCGCGGCGTCCCCTCGAACCGCTCGGTCGCGGGAGCGCAGCTTCGCCGAGCGCGATAGATGTGTCCAGAGGTGGCGGGTCAGGCGTAATCAACTCACCGGCTTGCCACGGACATTCCTGCCCGAGCCGCAAGGGAACCTCGGCGCCCCGAAGGCAGGGCCAACGGTCCGCTCCGGATTCGGTATCCTGATCGTCGAGAGTTCGCATGCGTTGGGCTCACGCTACCATCGGGGAACGTCATGAAGCGTATCGCGTTGATCCAGATCGGATTTGGCACGGTCGGCGGCGCCGTGATCGAGCAGGTGCTCGACAACCAGGAGCGTTGGCGTCGGCGGCTTGGGCTCGACATCGTGTTCGTGGCCGTCGCCGGGCGCGACGGCGCGTATGCCGCCGAATCTGGCGGTGCACTTGAGCCGGATGCGCTCCGATCGGCCGTGGCGCGCCGTCGCGCCCGGGCGGGGGCCGATCCGGGGAGCGGCAGGCCGCCGCACAGTCACCGATTCGAGCCAATCGCGTCGGTCGTCGAGCGCTTTGCCGGACACGGCGACACGATCGTGCTCGACGCCGCCGCCGGCGACGAGACCGCGACGGTCGTGGCCGATGCGCTCGGCCGCGGCGCCGGTGCGGTGTTGTCGAACAAGGCGCCACTCGCCTTGCCGTGGTCCGATCCTCGAAGCCGTGCGATCTGGGCCGAAGCCGGATCGCAGGGACGGCTTCGCTACGAGGCGAGCTGCGGCGCCGGCCTGCCCGTGATCTCGACGTTGCGGAACCTGCTCGATTCCGGTGACGACGTGCTGGAGATCACCGGCGCCCTCTCCGGGACGTTCGGCGCGATCTTCTCCAGCGTCGGCTCCGGCACGCCGTTCGCCACCGCGGTTCGCCAGGCGAAGGACCAGGGGTATACCGAGCCCGACCCGAGAGACGACCTCAGCGGGCTTGATGTCGCACGCAAGGGCCTGATCCTGGCCCGGACCATGGGAGAGGAGGTCGATCTCGACGCGATCGGGATCCACTCGCTGGTGCCCGCGCACCTTACGACCGTGCCCGTTGGTGAGTTCCTGGCGCGGCTCGGGGACATGAATCTCGAGATCGGTCAGCGTTCGCGTGAGGCCGTCGCGATGGATGCGTCCCTGAAGTACGTCATGACGTGGAAGAAGGAGGGCGGGATCTCCGTTGGCCTGCGCCAGATTCCGCGCTCCACGGTGCTGGGCGCGTTACAGGGGCCCGAGAACGTCGTCTCGTTCCGGACCGCGCGGTACGATCGGTATCCGTGCGTCATCTCCGGGCCTGGCGCGGGCGCGGCCGTCACCGCCGCCGGGATGGTCTCGGACATGCTGTCCCTCACCCGACGTCTGCTGGCGTAGTCGCGGTGGGGATGGCGAGGCGTCGTCGAAGGCGTGCTCCCGGAGCCCGGTGATGTGCCGGATCAGTTCCAGGTTGTCGCTGGTGAATCCATCCACGCCCATTTCGTGAAAGCGCTTCGCGTCGTCCAGGGTGTTGATCGACCAGGAGACGACGGTTGCGCCAATCTCCTTGAACCGGCCCATCAGCTCCGGGGTCAGGTACCGGCGGTTGATCGAGATCGCCGGGTGACGCATCGGGCGAATCCGCCCCCAGATGTTCGCGAGCTCCTCGTCGCTTCCGACCGAATAGAAGAGGCACACATCCGGATCGTCGACAAGCCGGTCGAGCTGGGGCCAGGTCCGGCCGCAGAGGATGATCCGCCGTTCGGGCTGCAACGTCCGGATTGTTCCGACGATATCCGGGCCGAGCGCGGGGTCTTCCCCCTTGAGGTCGAGAAAGAGCAGTTGTTCGACGGGAACCCGCTCGAGCAGCGCCGCCAGCTGGAAGCGGGGACGCCAGCCGGGGTGCAGCTCCCAGCGATCCCAGAGCAAGGGGATCGGGCCCATCGTCTTGACGTGCCGGATCTCGAGGCGGGAGCGATACCGCCATAGATCGACCTCGATCAGGTCGGCGCCAGCGGCGATCGCGCCTGCCGCCAGCTCCGGGGTGTTTCCCGCCCGATGCGCGATCATGAGCGGGCGTTCGGATGGCAGAGCGGGATGACGAGCCTCCATGTGACCTCGCAACCTCATCAGTCGATTCAATACGGAGCCTGTCGCGGGTTCGGGATGTAGCCGCGCCGTCGAGTCTATCAGGAGAGAAGCGCGGGACAGCATCGCGCGACACCGGTGCGAGTTTGCATGGCAGCACGCGCCGGTTTTGCCACGAAGCGGGGCAGCGCATTTGGTACACTCGCCGCGTCAACGGCGATCGAAGACGGCATCCGAGAGGTCCACGAGTGTCAGATCACACGGAAGAACACGCCGAGCGCGGTCACGATCAACCGATGCCTCCGATCTCCCGGCAAGAAAGCGAGCCGGACCGAGTGGTCGTCGACGGCGTCGCCAGCATCGCCCCGCCGGGCGTTCCCGCCGACGAGCGACGGGCCCTCCACCGGCAGGACGCTGGCAACGTCACCGCGGTCCACCTTTCGATGGATCGATCCGGCGCTGAAACGGTTGATACCCAGCGCTTGTCCATGACGAGCTCGGGAGCGAAATCGCTGAACGCGCAGTCGGCACAACTGGACAACTCGGGCGTGGTGATGCTGAAGGCCGATCGGGCGGTGTTCCAGGATTCGTAAGCCATGGTCGTCCACGCGCGAGAGGCCCGGTTCGCGGGGTCGCGCGTCGGAATCTTCCAGGCGAGCTCGACGGTGATCGAAAGTGGCGCCCGAAGCGGGATTATCCAGGCGGGCACCGTCAATGCCGGTGGAGATATCCGGACGGCGATCCTGTTCGGGGGGGCCGTCCGGGCCGAAGGGAATATCTCGACGATGTTCGATGCAAGATCGGCGGCGGCGCTGGGTGGCGGGTTCGCCGCCGTCTGCGCGGCGGCCTGGCTGTTGCTTCGCCGGGTACTATCACGGATGACGTAGCCGGCCACGGTGCCGATCGACCGAAAGAGGCGGGAACCAGACCATGAGCCTTGGAATGAAACTTCTGAAATTCACCGCGGGCTCCGCCACCGGTACCGCCATTGGCGTGGCGGTTGGAAGCCTGCTCGCTCCCGGACGGGGCGCCGATTTCCAGCGGTCGATGCGGGAGTTGATCACCGAGACAAGATCGGACGGTGATCTCGCGCAACACCTGACGGCGGAGGAGTTGGCACGTCGCTTCCGGAACCAGGTCAGTGACCCAACAGCCCTCACCAAAGAGGAGGACCCCGTCACGCCCTGATCGCTCTGGGTTCCATGCCGTGACGCTTTAGCACCCTCGGGGGCATCCATGACAGAAACCGGCAAGAATGGCGTTTCGATTGGATGCGGTCAGCTTACCTGGACCGGTATGAGCCCTGACGATGTCCTGCGCGAGATCGCCCAGGCCGGCTATGACGGCGCTCCGGGATCGCTGGACCTCGACATTCCGGCATCGGATGTCGTGTCGCACTATGCGTCTTTCGGGTTGCGGCCCGCGCCTCCCTACTACAGCGGGGCCTTCTGGCAATCCGACCGTGAAGGCGAGATTCTCGCCGATGCCGGCCCGGTCGCCCGCTACGTGCGAGAGCTGGGCTGCACCGAGCTCTACGTCGCGACCGGAGGCGGCGACATGATTACTGCCTCTGGAAAGACGCGGTCACAACGGGCGGGACAGATCACCGCGGACGATGGGCTCTCCGCCGACGCGATGTCCCGGTTCGGCGAGACCCTGAGCGAGTTCGGGCGGCGTACGCTTGCCGAGGGCGTAGCCAGTTGCTTCCACAACCATGTCGGCACCATGATCGAAACGGCCGACGAGCTCGATCGCCTGCTCGATCTCGCTGATCCGGAGAGTGTCTTTCTTGGGCTCGATACCGGCCACCTGGCGTGGGCAGGAGAAGATGCCGCGGCGATTTGCGCACGGTACAGCGACCGGATCCGGACGCTGCACCTGAAGGACGTCGATGAGACGGTCCGCCTTCGGGGTGTCCAGGAGGGGTGGGACTACCGGACGTTCACCCAGCGTGGCATCTTCGCCGAGCTGGGCCGCGGGGCGGTCGACTTTCCTGCCATCATTCAGGGGCTCCATGCCGCAGGGTTTCAGGGCTGGCTGATCGTCGAGACCGATGTAACGATGCTTCCGACGGCCCTCGAGAGCGCGATCGTCAGCCGCGATTACCTGAGGACGCTCGGCCTTTGACGCCCAGCACGGTCGATCGCGGCGGAGACTCGGGGCCATGAGGGATCGTGGTGGGCGCACCGTCGGAATCGTCGGGGCGGGTCAACTAGCGCGAATGATGGCCCAGGCCGCGATCCCGCTGGACATCCGGCTCGTGCTCCTGGCCGCCAGCGCGAGCGACGGCGCGGCGCGGGTCGTGCCCGACGTGATCGTCGGGAATCCGGACGATCCCGATGCGCTCGACGAGCTGGCGCGCCGGTGCGATGTGATCACGTTCGATCATGAGCTGGTCGATCCCCGCCTCCTGGCCGATCTGGAGCGGCAGGGCCACCGCGTCTGGCCGTCGTCATCGACGATGAGCGTCGCCCAGGACAAGCGGCGTCAACGAACGGAGCTCTCCGCCGCCGGAATGCCGGTACCCGCCTTCGCCGCGATCGAGTCCCTTGCCGATATCGAAGCGTTCGGCGCCGGGACCGGCTGGCCGGTCGTGCTCAAGGCGTCACGCGGTGGGTACGACGGCCGGGGCGTCTGGATCGTGCAGACCGCCGCCGCCGCGCGGTCCGTGCTGGACGGCGCGACCGCGAACGGTACCGTACTGCTGGCGGAACAATGCCTGCCGCTGGATCGCGAGTTCGCCGTCATCGTCGCCCGCCGTGAGGGCGGTGAGGTCGTCACCTATCCCGTGACGGAAACCGTGCAGCGTGCCGGAATCTGCCGCGAGCTGCGGGTGCCGTGCGCACTTGCCCCGAACCTCGCATGGGAGGCGGAGGACATCGCGATATCGATCGCCGGAATGTATGGGTTGGTCGGGATCATGGCCGTGGAGTTTTTTCTCGTGGGGGACAGGATTCTCGTCAACGAGCTCGCGCCAAGGCCACACAATTCCGGGCACTGGACGATCGAGGGCGCGGCGACGTCGCAGTTCGCGCAACATCTGCGGGCCGTGCTCGATCTACCGCTGGGAGCGACCGCCCCGACCGCACCGGCGATTGTCACCATCAACCTGCTGGGTCCCGACAGTGGCGCCGACCCGTGGGACCGGCTCGCCGCCGGGCTGGCGACTCCAGGCGCACACGTGCATCTCTATGGCAAAACCGCCCGGCCGGGACGCAAGCTCGGGCACGTTACCGCAGTCGGGGAGACGCTCGGCGCCGCGCGCGGGGCTGCGACCTCCGCCGCCGCCCGGTTGCTCGATAAGCCCGGAAACCCGACGCTGTCGTGACCACGATGGAGATTCGATGATCAGCGAGATTGGCGCCCGCGTGGGCGTCGTCATGGGCAGCGATTCCGACCTCCCGACGATGCGGGCGGCGATCGATGTTCTCCACGAGTTCGGGATCGCGACCGAGGTCCGGATCCTTTCCGCGCACCGGACGCCCGATGAGATGTTCGCCTGGGCGAGGGCGGCGGCCGATCGGGGGATCCTGGTCGTGATCGCGGGAGCGGGGGGCGCGGCGCACCTGCCGGGCATGATCGCCTCGGCGACGCCGCTTCCGGTGATCGGCGTGCCAGTGGTCGCCACCGCGCTGGCCGGAATCGACGCCCTGCTCTCGATCGTCCAGATGCCGGCGGGGGTTCCAGTGGCGACGGTCGCGATCGGGAACGCCCGCAATGCCGGACTGCTCGCGGCCCGGATCATCGGCGTCGCCGACTCCGGGATTCGTGACCGGATGGTGACCTTCCAACGGGATCTGCATGACGCCGTACGAGTCAAGGATGACGCGATCAACCGATCAGACGCCCAGCAGTAACGCGCCCATGTCGTGATCATCCTGATGACGGTCATCGACCTTGTCTGGCCCACCGGGGTGCAATGTGCAAGAATGATGGACACATCAGGAGAGTGTGCTGAACTCTCGGATCGCCGCACAGGCGGTTACCCAACCGATGTCCGTCTCTCCCGTTCGCCATACACCCAGTGATGCTCGCCATTACTGGAAATGGGGGCAAAGGCCCGGTATCCCATGAACGATACGAAAGCTCGCCCCGACTCCGCCGGGGTCCACGGACTCGCCTCTTCCAACGGCGACGCCTCCACGGTGGAAGAATCCCCGAATCGGCTGATCGGCACCGACCGGTACACGATGACAGAGGCCGCCAAGCTCAAGGGCGTCTCGTATCACACCGTGTCCCGCGCCGTCCGCGCCGGTCGCTTGCCCGTGCAACGGCTGGGCCGGATGGCGCTGATTGCCGGCGACGATCTCAACACATGGACCCCGATGCGGGAGCGCGCTCCGAAACGCTACCGGCAAAACCAGCGCGACAGCGATGCCTCTCCGGTCTTCCTGGATGCCACTCTCGGCGAGCGGCTGGAACTGGCGAAACGGCTTTCCACCCTGTACGAAATCATTCACGGTGGTTCCTCCGAGCTACCGTTGGACGAGCTTTCCGAGCTGATCTGCAGCCGCATGGTGGAGGTCTTCCATCTCACGAGGGGAACGCTGTGGCTGTTCGATGATGCGCTGCTGGTGGCGACGCGGGTCGCCTCGGTCGGCGGCCGGATGTCGTCGCTTGGTGACCGGGTCGACCTACCGGCCTATCCCAGCTTTCTCGCCTTTGCCCACGATTCCGTGACGCGCGTCAGCCCGGATGCCAAGGCCGAGATGCGTCAGTTGCGCGATCCCGAGGATGGGAAGCCGATTGGCGCTGTCCTCGCGCTGGGTCTACGGATCGGTGGGCGAACGATCGGTGGGTTTTTCGGTGACCGGAGCGGCACCCCATTCGAGCTCCCGGAAGATCACCTTGTGCTGGCGCGGGTGCTCGCCAACCAGGCGGCATTGGCGATCGACCATGCCCTGCTCCGGGACCGCGAGCGCACTCGGGTGACGCAGCTTTCCGCGATCCTCGACCAGCTACGGCAGGGAGTCCGTGCCTGTGACGAGCAGGGCAGGCTGACCTTCGTCAACGCGGCCGACCGGCGATTTTCCGGCGAGGACGAGGGATCGTCGTCGATTGGCGGGAACGCCTTGGAGAATCACGCCATTCTTGCCAGATTCGATCTGGATGGCAACCCGATCCGGGACGACCGGCATCCACTCGCCCGCGCCCTGGATGGAGAGCACATCACCGACTGGGAATACGACGTCGTGCTGAAGGATGGCAGCCGCCGGCGGGTTGCGGTCAACGCCAATCCGGTAATCGAGGACAGCGGGATCACCGGTGCGGTCTATACGGCGCGCGATCTGACTGACCAGCGCGACGCCGAGCGCCAGGCGACCGAGCGGCTTCATGAACTGGAGATCGCCGCCAGCCGCGCGGAGGCGGTGGCCGATATCGTGACCGAGATCAGTAGCGTCCGGAATGCCGCAGCCGCGCTCGAGGTCACCATTCGACGGATGTCCGACGAGCTGCGGGGGACGGGCGGTTTGGTAATGCTGCGTCGGCCTGACGGACGCTTTTCCGTGAGCGCGACGCACAATCTCACGATTCCATCAACGCTGGCCACCTCGTTCGAGCCGGTTGCGATTCCGAGCACGATCCTCGCCCTCGCGAGCCAGGAACCGACCCTGCTCTGCCATGAAGACGCCAGCCCCGCCGAGCGACAGGTGATGGATGCGCTCGGAGCGCAATTCCAGTTGATCGTGCCGTTGACCATCGGCGAGCGCACGATCGGCGCGGCGTATGTGAACTACGTCGACGCGCCCGGCCAAACGAATCTCGATACGACCTTCGCGGCGACCCTTGGACGCCAGTGCGTTCATGCGATCGATCAGATCGAGAATGTCAGCGAAGTCGATGCCCGCGCCCGGAGGCTGTTGAGCGTACTCGACCAGTTGCCCCAAGGTGTCCTAATTATCGATGAGCCCGGTGGCGTGGTGAGTCTCGTCAACCAGGCGGCGCAACGGCTTTGGGGAGAATCGCTGGAGGCGGGATCGTTGCGTGCCGAAGAGTTGCGCATGATCGACGCGGAGGGTCGCCTCTATACGCCGGACAATCACCCGCTGCTCCGTCCTTTCCGGACCGGAAGGGACTACCTCGGCGAGCCCCTCACGATCCTGCGGCCAGACGGGTCACACGTCGATGTGCTTGGCAATCACGCGCCGATCACCGGCCCGGACGGCTCCGTTGTTGGCGGCGTCAGCGTGCTTCAGGATCGCGAGCATTTCAAGCCGCTCGATCGCGCCAAGGATGAATTCCTCTCCGTCGTGGCGCATGAACTGCGTAACCCCCTGACCTCGATCCGAGGCAACCTCCAATTGCTGCAGCGCCGGATCAGCAAGCGCGGCGAGTCCGAAACCAGGATGGAAGAAGCCGATCGGCTCAGCATCGCGATCGAGCAGGTCGACCGCATTTCGGAGCTCGTTGGCCGGATGCTGGACATCTCGCGGGTCGATCTCGGCCGCCTGGACCTCACGTTCGAGGAGTCGGATGCCTCCGCAATCGTGCGATCCGTCGTCAATGGCATAAGTGGACTTTCTCCAGACCGGTCGATCCGAATCAGTGCTCCGGACAGGCTCCCGGTGGAGTGGGATCAGGTCCGGATCGAGCAGATTCTGGTGAACCTCCTCGCGAACGCGGTGCGATACGCGCCGGAAGGCCCGATCGATGTCGAGGCCCGGATCGACTCGCCGGAGCTCGTTCAAATCTCGGTTCGCGATTATGGTCCCGGTGTGCCCGCCCGGATCCGTCGCCGGCTCTTCAAGCAGTATTACCGCTTCGACGATGGCCAGGAAGACCGGGACCGCACGCTGGACGGATCCCAGGGGCTTGGCATCGGACTCTATATCAGCGCCCGGTTGGCGCGCAGTCACAACGGAACCCTGGAAGTGGATGACGCCAAGGGTGGCGGCGCCTTGTTCCGGTTGACGCTCCCGAGAACGCAAGCCGGCGCCGGCAATGTACCGTCGCATTCCCGTCGATCCGATTTCTCGTCCGACTCGGGCGGTGCCCCCCGTTGAGAACGTCGCCGGGTCTGCGGACGCTCATCCGGCCAGGCGCAGTACGACGATGCGTGCCACCTCTCCTCCAGCGGCGCAGCCCGGCACGGAAGATGTGATGACAAGGTGCGACCGGTTGCTTCGCGGACCGGAGTGATCCACAGAAGGGGTGTTGGCCCGGATGGGGGCGTTTCGGCCGTCGACTCAAGGTTGACCGCGCCCCCGCGCTGAATTACGCCCGGGTCGTGACCATCACGGCCTCGGGCTCGGCCAGATACGTCTCTTCCGCCTCGCTGTCGTCAAGGGGCAGCGCGCGTTGCGCATGCTCCGGCAGCGTTGCCTTGGCGACCTTGATGAAGTCGCGGAACAGTGGGTGGGGCCGGTTGGGGCGGCTCCGGAACTCGGGATGGAACTGGACCCCGACGAAGAAGGGGTGATCGGTGATCTCCATGATCTCGGCGAGTTGGCCGTCCGGCGACGCACCGCTGACCATCATGCCCGCGCTTTCCATCTGGGCACGATACGCGTTGCTTACCTCGAACCGATGGCGATGCCGCTCGCTGACCAGATCCGAGCCGTAGGCCGAAGCTGCCCGGGTGCCGGG
>CADCWJ010000750.1 GCA_902806365.1 uncultured Thermomicrobiales bacterium | reverse complement strand
GACTACACCTGGACGCACTTCTGGCGGTGGGCGCGCGGGCACAACCTCACCACCAAGGGGCAGGTCGAGCAGCGAATCGGACGACCGCTGGACAACCTGACCCCGGCGGACGTGCGCATCGCGCTCCAGGCGACCGGCATCGAGCTGTAGCTCTCACCACGCCGCAGCGGTTCGGAACACCATCCCCATTCATCCGGAATCCCCAGGACATCACGCTCGACCCCGGGTGGCGCCATCGGTCGCACACAGCGCGTATCAGCCGCGCCAAACAGCATCGGGGTCGATTCGACGAGAGCGATAGCGGCGCGTCGTCGAATCGGCGTCCTGCTTGCCTGTGGACGACCGTGCCGCCATCGCAGCAGCACGGTCCGCCGATCGGGCAGTGGTGGCGAGTCACCTGCCGATGCAGGGAGCGGCCGGACACCCTTTACCGTTTGTAATTAATGACCGTACGCGTTTGTCATTGGCATAGCCCGCTCCTTTCGTGGCGGGTCATCCAGAGCATAGACAATATTCATGTTTCTACTTCAATATATTCTGTAACAGTGTCCGAACGTGTCCAATAGAGATCGCTGTACCGCGCTCAAGGCTACAGACAGTAGTGACTTCTTGGCACTGAACGTACTCTTGTGCGGTTCTGGCACCGCCTGTAGGCTAGCCGATGTAGCTCGTTGCCAACAGGGCACAGCCTCGGATGGCGCAAATGGTCAGGGTGTCTGGCTGGCACGCCACCTGTATCTCCAGCTTCCCAGGGCTGCCAGGACCCCGATCGGTCCGTTCTCGGCAGGGGGCTGGGCCGGTCGTCAGGTTGACCACCGGATTCTCGTCATGCGGACGCGCTTGGGGGAGAGTGTCACAATGACGTCGTCCTGTCCGGTGGATTCATCTGGCCCGCGTTCCGGGCACGCGGCGCATCGCCAACGTGTCCGGATCAACACGTTGGCGATGGTCCCTTCCCGTGGAATGCTGGCCCGCCACTCACGGCATACGCCGGGAGCACTCCGGTGGACGCTGCTCCTGGCGACGCTCCTGCTCGCGATTCCGCAGGCGCGGGTGGCGGCACAAGCTCCAGCGGCAACCGCGACGCCGGCAACCGAGATCACTCCCGCACCGGACGCGCCCCGCATTGACCTGGAGTTCACCGAGCTCAACGACTCCGGGATCTCGGGCACGGCGACGCTCTCCGCCGCTGGCGACCAGACGATTGTCCAGCTGAGGCTTCAGGACACGGGCGAGAATCACCCGGCCCACATCCACGCCGGAACCTGCGACGATCTCCAGCCCGACTTCGACTTCCCGCTGGCGAACGTGCGCGCGGAGGGCACCAGCACCACGGTGGTCGATCGCCCATTGCAGGCACTGGTCGATGGCGAGTTCGCGATCGACGTCCATCTCTCGCCCAATGAGCTCGGCACCCTGGTCGCCTGCGTCGACATCGACGGGCAACCGACGGTCCCGGCATCGGCCGGAACGCCGGGCGCCGCGACGGCGGCCGTCGCCACTCCGGCCACCCCGACCGAGGCGGCTGCGGCCACGGTACCACCGGCGCCGACGGAAGCACCGTTCGGATCGGCGGCCTCCGCTCTGGCGACGGCTGTGCTGCGCGCGGCGACGAGCGCGATCGCGACGGTAACGGCAGCGAGCGCCGCCGTGCCTCCGACCACGGTCCCGCCGGCGCCGACCGCAACCACACCACCGACCGCTGTCCCGCCGACCTCGGCGCCAACCACAGCGCCGACCGCGGCTCCGCCATCACCGACGCCTGCGCCGACGACCGCAGCGGCTGTAGCCCCCACTCCACCCGCCTCCACCCAACCGCCACAGTCCGGCACGGTCATCGAAGAATCCACGCCCGCCGTCGATGATGGAACCGGGGGCGGGATTCCCCCTGCCGCTACCGCCCCGGCCACGGCTCCGCCGGTTGCCGGTGTGGTAATGACGCCTCCGCCGGTGGATGGTGCGCCGACCGTCATCCCCCCAATCGCGGGCGCCATCGCCACCACGGTGCCCCCAGCTCCGGAGGCACCGCCTCCGGGAGACGGCACGCAAGGGGGGATCGACGATTCCGGCAAGGGCGTCGCGATCGTGCCGGCCGCAAGCGGCGTCGGAGGCTCCGGCGCGAGTGCATCAATCGGACCAGCCGCTGACAGCGGTGATGGCACGCAGGGTGACATCGCGGACGCCGGCAAGGGCGTGCCCCTCGATCCGACCACCGGTTTGCCGAGCACGGCCGGAACCGGCTCCAGCCTCGACTGGCCGGCCAGCCCCTCCAGCTCCCTGCCCTGGATCATGGTGGCGATGTCGATTGCGCTCCTGATCGCGGGTACCGCGATTCGTTCCACCGCGTCGCCGCACCCACGGCCAGGCGCCAACCTTCGCTAACTCCCGTCCGCGATCCGCCTGGCCCACCCAGGCGGGAGTATCGGACCTTCACACCCTCTCCCTTGCCGAATGCGGCGCTCACGGTTGATCCGTAGCGCCGCATTCGGCATCATGGACCGGTGCCTTCAGACCGGTGCCGATCCGGCGGGACGAGGTCCCGATCCCGGCGGCGCGGATGTCCGTGATAGTTTGATTTTGCCCGTCCGACCGGAGCAGTGCATGCGGTTGATTCTGATTCGTCATGGCCAGACCCACGGCAACCTCGACGCACGGATCCAGGGGCACGACGATCCGCTGACCGACCTCGGCCGCCGGCAGGCACGGGTCACCGCCGCGCTGTTCGCCGACCGCGGGGACATCACCCATCTCTACGCCAGTCCGCTGGACCGGGCGTTCGAGACCGCGCGGATCATCGGCGCGGCGATCGGGCTCGATCCGGTGCCGGTTGCCGGGCTTGCCGAGGTCAACGCCGGAGACGCGACCGGGATGCTGTGGGCCGACTGGACCGAGCGGTTCCCCGAACAAGCCGCGATTATCCGAACCGCCGGGCGCAGCCTCAGCCACCGCTGGGCCGGTGGCGAGAGCGGGCAGGAAGTCGCCGACCGGGTGCTCGCCGCCTATGACGAACTGGTTACCCGCCACCAGGGGAGCGACGACGTTGTGGCGGCGGTCTCGCACGGGGGACCGCTGGCCTGGATCTCGGCCAGGGTCCACGGCGATCCGATGGATGTCTGGCCTTCGCGGCGCGGGATCTTCGACAACTGCTCGATCTCGGAACTGGATGTCGATGCGCGGGGTCACGGCGAGATCGTGAGCTGGAATCAGACCGGTCATCTCCACATCATCGAGCGCGCGTAAGCCGTCGGGCACCCGGCGTCCGAAGCGGCATCGCTACGGTATGATTCGGTGCGGCACGATGGTGGGCGGGCAGGCTCGCGCTCCCCATCCGGGCTCGATCGCTGGCTACATCCCGCGCCCTTCCGATCTGAAAGATCAGTGCATGAAGCTCACGATCCTGGCGGTCTCCGACGAAGTCGATCAGCGGATCTATTCGCCGTCACTTCGTGAGCGGATGGCCGACGTGACGATGGTGATCGGCTGCGGCGACGTGCCGGCGTCGTATCTCGAATTCCTGACCGACTCGCTCCACAAGCCCGTCTATTACGTGCTTGGCAATCATGCCGAAGAGCTGACCCGAGAAGGGTCACGCGGGTTCCCCAGGCTTCCCGAGGGATGTATCAACGTCGGCGGCAAGGTCGTCACCGATTCGCTCAGCGGGCTGATCATCGGGGGGTTGCCGGGCTCGCCCCGGTACTCGGAACGCGAGCCCGTCCAGTACACCGAATGGCAGATGTGGATGATGATCGCCAGGATGGCGCCGCGCCTGATCTGGAACAGGATTCGCAAGGGGCGCGCGCTGGACCTGCTGGTCACCCATTCGCCGCCACGGGACATCAATGACGAGCAGGATATCGCTCATCGGGGGTTCATCGCGATGCGGCGGTTCCTGCAATGGTTCGGCCCGGCCTACCAGCTTCACGGTCACATCCATGTCTATGACCGGTCGAAATCCCATGTCACCCGCCATCTCGGGACCGAGGTGATCAACGTGTATCCCTACCAGAAGCTCGACCTGGCCTTCTCGCGGCTCCTTCAACACGAGGAGCCGGCGGCAACCAGCCGGTATCCCGACCGGATCACCGGAGACATCCGGGAGCGCGCCGGGATGAAAGCGAAGCCGCGGCCATGATCGAAGATCAGGTTCGTTCCGATTTCGAGCGGGCACGCCAAAAGGCATTCGTCCGGGACCTCGTTTCCGCCGTGAACGGGCGACCCAACGACCTGATCCCGTTTCACGAGCTGCGCAAGCGGCTCTCCCCGGAGGGTGAGAGCTATCGCGGGATGCAGACCGTGCCGGTCCGGCAAATCATCGGCAGCATGGACCGGTTCCAGGACTTCGACCGCACCTTCCTGCCGCGCCGCAAGAACACCCGTGGCCGCTGGACCAACATCGACCGGGCCTACTACCAGGATGTCCGGCTGCCCCCGATCCAGCTCTACAAGGTCGGCGACATCTACTTCGTCAAGGATGGCAATCATCGCGTGTCGGTGGCGCGCGAACGCGGGGTCGAGTTCATCGACGCCGAGGTGATCGAGGGGCACGTCCGCGTTCCACTCTCGTCCCGGATGTCTACAACCGAGCTGCTGTTGCAGGCCGAGTAT
>CADCWJ010000749.1 GCA_902806365.1 uncultured Thermomicrobiales bacterium | reverse complement strand
GCTCCGGTTCCGTAATGGAGGGCGTGGGTGCCGATGCTGATGTTGGCGTCGGAGAACGGGACGATCTCGCCCCGGAAGTAGGCGAACTCGAGGGTGGTGTCGAAGACCATGAGGCGGCGGCTCCTGCGTTCGTGCGACGATGGGATATGGTCACGGTTGGGCCACGTCCGAGGCCCGCTCGCCCGCAGTATCGCATAGCGCCTCGCCCGGCTGAACGCGTGGCCCGGCATGGTACCCCGGTGGCCGTTTGCCCCGGGGTACCATGCCTCTAGCCGTTCAAGAACCAGATGGATCCGGCGGTCATTCCCCGTAGCGCACCGCGTTGTAGTAGGCCAGCGCATCATTGCGGATGTAGACATTGACCCGGTATCGCGTCACCCCGGCCGGCATCTCGCGGAACGCCAGCAGCCGGAAGAGCCGCTGCTGCCCGGCAGGATCGGCAATTTGGGTCACGCTGCTCCAGACCGAATTGACGATTGCGCCCGGACCATGCGGGTTGTTGGCGGATCCCCAGGCGGAGCGACCGGGAGGAAGCTCCGGCGCGATCGCGAACCTGCGGTAAATGTCGGCCTCCGGCTCGTGCCAGCGGAACGTGTACTCCTGGGTCGTGTAGCCGTCGATCGCGGGCGGCATCGAGCAATCTCCATCGAACGTCTGCGGCACCCCGATCACCACCGGAGGCGGATTCTGATCGGTCGCAGCAACGGTCGCCTGGAGGCGGCGGTTCGGCAGGTCGCGCAGGTTCCAGTTCAGGGGCCAGGCCGTGCAATTGTCATAAACGACGGGCATGCTGGCGTCGCCGTACATGAGCTGCGACATCTCGTTCAGATCGTTGGAGAGCTGGGTAACGTCCGGGCCGACCGTGTTGTAGATGAGGGTGTCGTTGGCGCCATCACCGTTGAAATAGGTCATCCAGAACCCGGCATGGACCTGGAACAGCGTCATCACGGTCAGCGCCCCGATCAGCGTGCCGTAGGCCGCCCGGCGCGCGCCCATCCTCACGACCGCGAACCCGATCAGGGCGAGCGCCGCGAGCGGCGGCAGCGCCAGCATCCACCAGTCGTTCAACGTTGCCCGCGGGATCGCCCGCTCCCACAGCCCTTCCGACAGTTGGTTCCAGCGGCCGTAGGTCATCCGCGAGGAGAGGAAGAAACCGGAAGCCGCGATCGCGACCAGCACCGCCGCGAGGGCCAGTGCCGGCCGCATCCAGCGGGCACCCGTTGCCGCATCGCGGGACCGGAGCCAGGCGCTGCCGCCCTCGACGACGGTATTGAGCACGAGGCCACCGAGCAGGAATGCGGGCAGCGTGATATGCGTGATCAGCCAGGGCATCTTCTCGCCCGCCCAGGAGAGCACCAGGAACATGAAGGCCAGCCATGCGCTGAGGAACACCGGGAACAGCGGGCTTCGCGATTCCGCGCGTGACGCCTCAGTGCCGAACGCGTGCCGGACCAGCAGCACGCCCGTCAGGATCACCCCGGCGAACCCGAGGAAGATTGCCAGCCACTCGTATTGCAGCCCTTCGGTGATGAAATAGAACCAGGGCTGCTCGCCGCGCTGCACATCCTGTTGCCCGAGCCAGTAGAGCAGCGTCCCGTTTGCCGCGAAGGTGGACGACTGGAACCCGCGGGGATTGGTGAAAAAGGTCGTGAACAGGCCGAAGAAGATGGCCAGCATCACGATGCCACCGATCGCCAGGCCCTCCGGATCGCGCAGCGCGTGCAATACCCCGTAGGAGACGGACCCCGGCCGCGAGTTCCCGAACAACGAGTCGAGGGCGCCGTCGTCGCCACGCTCGCCGGCCTGGGCACGCGCCTGACGCCGCAGCGTCCAGCCACATGCCACGACGAAGCCGATCCCCAGTAGCAGCATGCTGATCACCAGGGGGTTCTGGATCAGCTCACTGTAGTAGTGCCGCGTATTTTGCGGAGTCGGCCGTTCCCAGGGAATCAGCGGCAGCGGGGCCCAGTCAAACACCCGCCGCGCCAGCAGGATCAGGATTGCCGCCGCCGCCGCCAGGAGATGGACCGGGATCAACGATCGCAGCCGCGTCGCCAGCAGCGCCCCCCATAGCACGGCCACGAAGACGAGCAGGATCGCGAAGATGATCTCGTGATTCGCGAGCAGGATCGCCACCGTCGCGAAGGCGACGATCATCCAGCGTCGCCGGGGCCGGTACAGGTAGTGGAAGATCGCGATGCACAGGATCAGGCTGCCGAGTGAGGTGTAGGGGTCGTGCCGGATGAATCGCGTGTAATAGAGGAATGCCGGGGAGATGAACAACATGAACCCGGCCGCGAGCGCACCCCAGCGCCCGAGGAACTCGCGCCCCCGCAACATCCACGGCGCGGCCACGATCAGCACCCCGACCAGGGCGGGCAGCATCCGCGACGTGTAGTTGGATTCGCCGAACAGGAAGTAGACCAGCGCGTTCGTGGCGAACAGGAACGGCCCGTGCATCAGCGGGTTGTGCTCGTACGGGATTTCCCCGGTCATGAACTTCCAGGAATAGTAGACGTGCAGGGATTCGTCGTGATGCAGCGTGCGATACCCGAGATCCCAGAATCGCGTTACAGCGGTCGCGGCGATCAGGAGCATCCAGAGCAGGCCTTCGACCGAGATCGAGAAGCGCCCGCCCCGGCCGGCCGCGACCGCCTGTGCGGGCGGTGGTGACTCCAGCCGGGGGCGCGTCGTGGGGAGCGGCCGTTCCGTCCCGGTCGCGGCGCCATTGGTCCGCTCCACGCTCGGTGGAATGATGGCGGACGAAACCGGAGTGGCCATCGCGGGTGGAGAAGGTGGCTGCGGATGGACTCGCGGGGTGCGGCGCCGGCGTTTCTGGGACACGAATTCCTCCGGTGGCGTGCGTGTCAGGGCGTCTGGGGCGTCGGGAGTCAGGGAAGCGGGAACCAGCACGGGACGAATGATGTCGCGCCAAGCATACCCGAATCCATACCCGTCCCCTGGGATCCCGAGGCCGACCGTCGCGTGATGCGCCTGCACCAGCGAGGGGGTGGCGTCAGGCGGCGCGGAGCCGTGCCTGGGCGGTGATCATGGCGTCAACGGTCATTCGCTCGTCCGGCCAGGGAAACTCCGGGGCCGCGAGGTTGAGCACGCTGTATCCATGAAGCGTGCAGCACAGGGCCACGGCATCGACAAACGGCTCCTGACTGGCCGATCGTCCGGCCTCGACCTCATTTACGGCGGGCGGGCGCTCCCTGGCCTCGGCAGCGGCAACGTGCCCCCCGAGTTTGCCCAGTTTGGGCTGCGGTGGGAGGCGGCGAACGAGCGGCAGGCAATGCTGGAGCACGCACTGCGGATCATCGGTCCTCTCCTGCGCGGAGAAACGGTCACCGTCGCCGGTGGGCGCTTCCAGCCGCACGGGGCGGTCCTCACTCCGCCCCCGATGCAGCAGCCCCATGTACCGATTCGGGTGGGCGGAGGAGGCGAACGGACGACCCTGCGTTTTGCCGCCCGCTATGCGGATGCCTCCAACCTGGGGGCAGTCTTCCGGGCCGATGGCGTTCTCGCCCCTGACACCGTCGTTCGCAAGCTTGCGGTGCTCGATCGCCATCTGGCCGACGCCGGCCGGCCGGCCAATGCCGTTCTGCGCTCCGGGCTGCTCGCCGCCTTCCTGAGTACGAATCCCGGGGCGGCACGGGCGAAGCAGGCTCGCCTGGCTCCGGAGATGGCCGGCCTTCTTCAACAGTTGCCGTTCATCGAAACGGTTGACGAGGCGGTCGGGCGGGCGCGGGCGATGGTGGCGGCCGGGATGCGGTATCTGATCTTCATCGTGATTCCGGGCGACGAGGAGACACTGCGGCTCTTGGCCGAGCAGGTTGTCCCGGCGGTCGCGTAGATCAACACCATGGGTGGAAGGGCTCCGAATCGTAACCATCCCGGCCCGCTACATCGGCTATCGCGCAAGTCTAACAGTGGGAACGAGGGTGCCATCGCGGCACCCTCGTTCCTTCAATGCGATGTCGCCCCGCCCTCGATCGAGGGCGTT
>CADCWJ010000748.1 GCA_902806365.1 uncultured Thermomicrobiales bacterium | reverse complement strand
CTGCCGGAGACGGATCCCGACCAGTTGGCGAGAATCGTCGAGCTGGTCCACGGTCGGCGTCACGGCTAAACACGAGCCCGGACTGGACGCGTTCACCTCCCGAAACGTCGGTCAGCCGCGCGGTGTCATTCCGACGCCCCGTTGGTCCGTGCATGCCGGTGCGCCACGCGGCCGTCGCTATACTGGAGCTGAGGCGGCGAGCACCAGCACACTTCACGGCGCTCCCATTGATCCACGAGGGAACAGAGATGCACCAGGCGCGGTCCGTCGAACAGGGCAAGCTGATCCTGATCGTTGACGACGAGCCGATCGTTCGCGAGACCGTGGCCATCAATCTTCGCCGTGAGGGGCTGAAGGTCGTGTTCGCGTCCGATGGCCTGGAGGCTATCGAAACGGCGCGATCGGCCAACCCCGATGTCGTCGTGCTGGACATCATGTTGCCCGGAATGGACGGCTTTGAGGTTTGCCGCACGATCCGGGAGGAATCCACCGTTCCGATCATCCTGCTCTCTGCCCGTGGCGAAGAAATCGACCGGGTCGTCGGGCTGGAACTGGGGGCAGACGACTTCCTGGTCAAGCCGTTCGCGATGCGTGAACTGGTAGCGCGCGTGCGGGCCATGCTTCGGCGCGCGAAAATGGTGACGGCCGCGGGCGAGCCGGCTTCCGCGACCGTTGAGCCCGCTCGCCGGCCCGGGGCCCCGGTCGCCGGCCGCGCCCAGCTGGATTCCGGAAGAATCGAATCCGGCGATGTGGCGATTGACGTACCGCGACGTCGTGCCTCCGTCGCGGGGGAGATGCTGGACCTCAAGCCGAAGGAATTCGATCTCCTGGCGTACTTTGTCAGGCAGCCGGAAATCGTGCTCACGCGGGAGGCCCTGCTGCGTGAGGTGTGGGGCTACGCCTACCACGTCGATACGCGTACGGTCGATGTTCACGTCCGGTGGCTGCGCCAGAAGATCGAGGATGATCCTGCCCAACCGCGCCGGATCGTGACCGTGCGCGGGCACGGCTACCGGTTCGTTTCCCATGTCGTCGATTGAAGGCGTCGGGCGGCAATGGCGTAACGTACGACCTGGTGGGATCGCTCGCGGTGTCCGCCAACGGTTCGGGGGATCATTGCGGCTCAGGCTCTCATTGCCGTTCGTCGCTTTGGTCGCCCTGGTCCTGCTTGGTCTGGCGATTCTGTTCGGCTCGCTCGCGCGGCAACTCTATGTGAATCGCCTGTCCGACCAGCTCACCGCACAGGCATTGCTGGTCGGCGATAGCGTGAGCCGCGTGATCGGCGCAGGTGCGTCTCGCACGGAAGTTGCCGCCCTTGTGGACGCGCTGGGCACACGCGTTGAATCTCGCCTTACCATCGTCGCGGGTGACGGCACGGTACTGGCCGACAGCGATGCCGATCCGGCGACTATGGAGAATCACGCCTCGCGACCGGAAATCCTCGAAGCCCGCCGCGACGGCAGCGGGTTCGAAAATCGGTGGAGCGAGACGATCGACGCCCAGTTTCTCTATGTCGCGGTCCCGATCGACGGGACGCCCGGTCTGATCAGCCGCGTCGCGGTGCCGATCGCCGAGATCGACTCCACGGTGCAGCGCGTGCAGCGCCTGATCCTCGCGGCGGCGGCGGCGGCAATCGCGATGTCGGTCGCTATTGCCTGGTTCATTTCCGGACGGATCGCGCGGCCCCTGGAAGACCTCCGGCACCAGGCGCACGCGGTGGCTGCCGGCGATCTGACGGCCCGGGTGGTTCCGGTCGCGACGCACGAGCTGGCGGAGGTCGGTCACGCCTTCAACACAATGACCGAGGAGCTCCAGGCGTCGCTGGATGCACTTGACCAGACGCGGACGCGGCTCGAAGCGGTGCTCTCCGGTCTGGCCGATGGCGTGGTACTGACCGATGAGGCGGGGTTGGTGTTGCGCCTGAACGCGTCGGCGGAACAGCTCCTCGAAACCAGTGAAGCGTCTGCAATCGGGCAGCCGTTCGTCCTCGTCTGCCGGGATTACGAGTTGCAGCATCTCCTGCGTCAGGCGCTGGAGGGCGCGTCGACTCCCCAGGCCACGATCGAGCACGGGTTGAACCGCCGGACGTTGTTGACGACGGCGTCGGTGGTCACCGGAACGCGGGAACGATTGGGGTTGGTGGTGCTGCGCGACATTTCCGAGCTGCGGCGCCTTGAAACGGTACGGCGCGAGTTCGTGGCCAACGTGTCCCATGAGCTGCGCACGCCGCTGACATCGATCCGGGCCGTGGTCGAGACACTGGAGTCAGGCGCGGTCGAGGATGAGCGCGTCGCCAAGGAATTCCTGGGCCGGATCGTGGGCGAGGTCGATCGGCTGACGGCGCTCGTCGAAGACTTGCTCGACCTGGCGCGGCTCGAGGCGGGGCGCTCGAAGATGCGGCTGGAGTGGATCGACCCGGGGGAGTTGGTGATGGCCGGTGCCGACCGGCTGCGCCCCCAACTGGAACGCGCCGGTCTGACGATGACCGTCGCAAGGGGCGAGCACCTGGTCCCCATTGAAGTGGACCGCGTTCGGATCGAGCAGGTACTGATCAACCTCGTTCATAACGCGATCAAATTCACGCCTCATGGGGGCGAGGTGTCACTGGCCGTGGCGCAACGGGACGGCACGACCGAGATAACCGTGGGAGACACCGGGGTCGGCATCGCCAGGGAGGAGCAGTCGAGGCTGTTCGAGCGATTCTACAAGTCTGACAAGGCTCGTCGTTCGGAGGGTACCGGGCTCGGCCTGGCGATCGCCAAGCATATCGTCCAGTCGCACGGTGGGGAAATCTCGGTCGAAAGTGATGTCGGAAAGGGGGCGACCTTCCGGTTCACGCTTCCCAACCGTCCGGGCGACGCACGCCGCCGGCGGTCCTGACCGGGTCAGGTGTCGCCCTTGACTGGCTCCCGGTTGATCACGGGCGCCGGGCGTGACGGGAGCGATTCGGGTGCCCGCAGCGCGAAGACCGTGCCGCTTGCGACAAGCATGACCGCCGTAAACAGGAGGGCCGATTCCGGAGAGAGTACGTCGGAGATCACGCCAAGCAGGAGCGGCCCGGCGACGTACCCGAAGTCCGCAAGGGCGCGATAGATGCCAAGGGCGGGGGCGGTCATCCCCGGCGGGGCAATGTCGGCGGCGTAGGCGGCGGGTGCGGCGCCGGAGATGCCGCTCGCCGCGCTCCAGAACGCCGAGCTGATCAGAAAAGCCGTGTACGAGTCGGCGATGCCGTAGCCGAGAATCGCGATTCCCGAGCAGAGCATCGACGGCACGATCACTGCCTTGCGCCCGAACCTGTCGACGAGCGCGCCCGAGGGATAGACGATCACCAACCCAACGATGCTGATCATCCCGATCCCCATCCCGATCTGATCCGGCGAGAGGCCGATATCCTCCTCCGCCAGCAGCGGGATGACGTTGAAAAGTCCTCCGGTGCGAGCGAAGAACCCGGCGAAGCTGACGACGCTGATGAGCAGAAACCCCGGCGTCGCGGCCAGGAGCCTCGCTTGCGCGGCGAACGGCATCGGGACCGGCGCTGGTGACCGTTTCACGGAGGCATCGCGCAAGCCGCGCGTCTCCGGGACAAGGAACCAGGCGAGGAGCGTCACCACGGCCGCGAGCATGGCGTTGGCCCAGAACGGAGTGGAGAGACTGAACCGGTCAGCCAGCCACCCACCCGGCCAGGCCCCGGCGCCGACACTGAACAGGAACACGCCCTGGTAGATCGACATCACTCGCCCCCGGTTGTGGGGAGACGCGATGTCGGCGAGCACGATCTGACCGCCGGTAAGCACGAACGCGGCGCCGGCCCCGGCGATGAAACGTGCGATCAGAAAGACCTCATAGGTCGGGGAAACAGCGCAGATAACGGTGCCAACCACCGTCGTCAACCCACCGATGGCAAGCGTCGCCCGACGCCCGGCGCGATCGGCGACGGTCCCGGCCGGAACATTGACGAGGAAGCGGGCGAGGCCATAGATCGCGATCGTCAGTCCGATTGCCGTCTGGCTGACGCCAAAGTCCTCGGCGTACAGGGCGATGACCGGGACGATCGCACCGAAGCCAAACTGGTTGACGCTGATCAGCACGCACATCCAGATGAGGATGGTCCGGGTCTGCCTGCTGAGTCCCAACTCCGTGTGTCGCGCCATGCCCTGTCCCCGGTCGCCCTTCGAGCCAGGCGAAGGGCGCCTCATGTCGTGATCGAGCGTGGCGACAGGAAGGCGCGAAACGGCGCGACGCCTGAAGAGTTAAAGCAACCGGAGCCAGCATCGCAACATTTGCCGGTGTGAACAAGGTTCCGGCGATTTGAAGCCCTTCACGTATCATTGAACACTGTCGGCATGGTGGCGCGGGAGACAGGGGCGCGCCGATTGCATGGAAGAACCCAACGCATCGCAACGCTCTTCGCCTGAACCCGATATCGACAGCGTAGAAGACCAGGGGAGTGGCGAGCTTGGCCCAGTTCGAGCGAGATGAGCACCAGAACACAGTTGTGGCGAACGAGCGACGTGCGGATCGCGTCGGTTCGGCTGCTGGTGTACCCACGCTCCTGGCTGACCGCTACGAAGTTCGGGAAGAGATCGGCTCCGGGGCGACCGCCGTTACCTATCGAGGGCACGATCATCGCCTGGGTCGCAATGTCGCGATCAAGATCCTTCGTCAGGATCATGCGCTGGACACCGGCTATGTCCAGCGCTTCGAGCGCGAGGCTCGCGCCGCCGCCTCGATCTCCCAGGGCAATGTGGTTGATGTCTATGACTTCGGTGAGCAGGACGACTCGCTGTACATCGTCATGCAGTACATCGACGGTGAAGATCTAAAGCAGATGATCGCTCGACTCGGAGCGCTGGACCCGGAGCGGGCGCGGGAGCTGACGACGCAAGTTCTCGCCGGGCTGACCGCGGTCCACGCCGCCGGGATCATTCATCGCGACATCAAGCCACAAAACGTCCTGATCGGGCGAGATGGAATCGCCCGGGTGACCGACTTTGGGATAGCCCAGGCCGCAATCGATGTTGGGCTGACCTCGGCTGGAACGACGGTCGGGACGGCAGCCTATATGGCTCCGGAGCAGGCGCAGGCAGGAACGCTCGGAGAGACGACCGACATTTATGCGGTTGGAGTCGTGCTCTACGAGATGCTGACCGGCCAGATGCCGTTCAATGCACCGACACCGGTGGCGATAATGCTGGCCCACATCCAGCGCCAGCCGGTTCCTCCCTCTCGCAGAGCACCGGGGCGGCACATCCCGGAGGAGCTCGATGCGATCGTCATGCAGGCGATGGCGAAGGATCCGGCCGATCGCTTCCAGACCGCTCGT
>CADCWJ010000747.1 GCA_902806365.1 uncultured Thermomicrobiales bacterium | reverse complement strand
GAGTACGGCAATGGGCACGGCAAGGACAAAGGCCAGCACCGACCGCCCTTTTGGTGTCTTGACTGTCGAACTCAACGCTCTTCACCTTCCGAACCGTTTTGCATTGCGGCCGATGATCCGTATCGTCCGTGGCACCAGATCGGCGTGCATGTCGACCTCCGGACCGCAGCCATTGATCGAGAGCACCGGTGTATGGAACGGTACGGTCGATCAGGCGTTACGCAGGCTCGATGGGTCGGTGACGATTCGGACGATGACCAGAAACACGATCGATGTCGCCAGCAGCAGCGACGAGAGGATCAGCGCCGCCGGCAGATCGCCCGCGCCGAACCGCTCGTAGATGGCGAGCGGCATCGTTTGCGTCACGCCCTGGCGGTTGCCGGCGAACATGATCGTCGCCCCGAACTCGCCCAGTGCCCGTGCCCATGCGAGAATGCCACCGGCGAGCAGGCTTCCCCGGCAGAGCGGAAGCGTCACCAACCAGAACACCCTGACCGGGCTCGCCCCGAGATCGCTCGCCGCTTCCTCCAGGCTACGGTCGATCCGCAGGAACCCGGCACGCGCGGTCCGGATGTAGAACGGGGCGGAGACGAAGATCTGCGCGATCACCACCGCCACCGTCGAGAATCCGATTGTGATCCCCAGCCGCTCGAGCGGTTCGCCGAGGATGCCCCGGCGTCCGAAGGCGGTCAGCAGCGCGATCCCGGCCACGGCTGGTGGCAGGATGATCGGCAGGTCGATCAGCGCATCGACGACCCTGTCGCCGGGGAATCGCCACCGGGCGAGCACATAGGCGATAGGGGTTCCGAACGCGACGATCACCAGCAGGGCGACAAGCGATGTCCAGACGCTGAGGATCAGCGCGTCCCCCAGGGCATCGCGCGTCTCCGATCGGTCAATCGAGCCTCCGGTAGCCAGTGCGCGGTAGACCAGTGCCACGACTGGCAGCATCAGTGCAACGAGCCCGATCACGGCGACGATCGCAAGCAACGCGCGCGGCACGGTCCAGGTGGAGTTCCCCATGGGCGGGCGTCCTACGTCGCGATCGGCGAAAAGCCGTAGTCGGCCAGCACGGCCTGGCCATCGGGTGACAGGATGTAGGCGATAAACGGATCGGCGAGTTCCTCGTTGCCGGAGGCGGTCGCCGCGATCGGGTAGGTCGCCATTGTCGGGATACCCTCGGGGAATTCAACGACAACGAGCGGCGTGCCGGCCAGCTCGGAGGCCGTGGCGTCGCTGGCATAGACGATGCCGGCATCAGCCTCGCCAAGCTGGACCTTGGCGAGGACGTTGCGGACGTCTTCCTCTTCCGAAGCGATGTTCCGGCCGATCGCTTCAACGGCGTCTTCTGGCGCGGCGCCACTCGATCCCCAGGCGCAGACCGCCTCACGGGCGTACCGACCGGCCGGGACGCTCTCTTCGGCGACGACGAGGCGCAGATCGGATCCGGTCAGGTCACTGATGTCCG
>CADCWJ010000746.1 GCA_902806365.1 uncultured Thermomicrobiales bacterium | reverse complement strand
GCTGATGGGGCTGATGGGGATAGTCGCGGTGGTCGGTGTCGTTGCCTCCACCCGCCGGCGACCGGTCGACCGCTAGCCGTTGTCCCTCATCGCGACGTTTCCGGACGGCACGCGCGTGAATGGGCCAGGGCCATCGGACGGCAATGGAGATCAGTCGTGGATCTGCACGCGCATCCCGATTGACGAAAAGGCGAAGACACGCGCCGCGTTTTCCGCCGAGAGGCGGACACACCCCTGAGTCACCGGCGCCTGGACCGGTTTCTCGGCGCCCGATTCGTCGCGGACCGGAGAATGGAAGCCGTTGTGCCGCTGGGGATCGAAGCCGACCCAATCCGTGATGTATCCATCTTCCGCGAACGGTGTCGCGGTCAGCGCGTTCGTCATGCTGTACACGTGGAACGTGCCTGGAGCGGTCGCGTAAAAGCCGTCGTGCGAGCGGTCGCCTCCCAAAGTCCCCGGAAAGGTCGCCACGACCCGGCTGCCTTCATGGAGCGTGACGGTTGCGGTGTGGCGATCGACGTCGATCCAGCGTTCGCCACCGACCATGGTCTCGTCCGGCGCGAGAAAGGCCGCCGCCAGCCACGCCCGGCCCGCGCCATACGGCACCGGCACGAAGCCGTCGACGGGCTCGCCGACGATCGTGACCCGCTGGCCAGGTGGCAGCGAGCCGAGAATCGTGGACGTGTCTGAAGCGGATTCCCGGATATTCAGCAGGTCAGTGGTGACGACGGCTGAAGGGAAGACGCGGAGCGCGTCACCTTCAGTCGCTGCCGCACGCACGTCCGGTCGTTCCGGAGCAAGACCCGGATCTGGCGCTGGGGACGGCACCGGCAGGGGCAGGAACACCAGCGCGGTCATCGTTCCGACCAGGACCATGATTCCGGCCAGCCTGGCCCATGCCGATGGCGGCAATCGCGTCCATCGGTGGAGCATGTGATACCCGGGAGACCAGAAGCGCATGGTCGTTGCCTTCCGCTTTGTCTATCCTACCCGGGGGTGACAAGGAGGGGGCGGGTATGGGTGCAATTCACCCTTCCCGCCCCCGCTCATGCACGTGTTGCCGTGAACGTCAGTTGTGAACTTCGACCCGCATTCCGATGGAGGCGAAGTCGCTCACCGCGCGAGCCTGCGCTGGCTCCAGCGCGACGCACCCGCCGGTCAGTCCCGCGCCGTTCGGGAGGACGTTGCCGGCGGCATCCCGGGTCCAGGAATGAAACCCGTTTGCTCGATATTGATCGAACCCTACCCAATCCGTTATGTAGGCATTGGCGAACCGGGTGTACTCCAGCGGCTGATGGATCCGGTGAACCCGGTACGATCCCGAGGCCGTGGAATAGTAGGCGCCGTCGGTCGAATCCCACCCCAAGGAGCCCCAATAGGATGCGTAGACGGTGCTCCCCTCGTAGAGGGTGACGAGACCGGTCGTGCGGTTGACGTCGATCCACCGCTCCGCGCTCACCGCCGGTGGAGCGGGCGCACTTACCGTCCCGTTCCAGCTCAGGTAGTCGGTGGCGACCCAGGCTGTCCCGCCGTAGTAGCTGATCGGGGAAAAGCCGTTGACGGCGTCGCCGATCACTTCGACCGGTGTCCCGAGATCGAAGGAATCCCAGATCGCGGCGGAGGTCGATGCGTCCGCGCGAACGTTGAGTGAGTCGGCGTCGACGATGGCCGAGCCCCCCGAGCCACCGGCCGGCGCGGACGATCCGCCCCCGACGGCGGAGCCATCGGGATCGAGGTATTCGGCCCAGACCCAGCCGACCGTGCCGTAGTACCGAACCTCGTAACGGCCCGCCTCGGGGCCCCAGAAGAGGTCGACCCGCTCTCCCGCGTACATCGTGGCGATCGGCGTCGTATCGTCGATGTCGGCCATGAGCGAGACGCCGTCAGTGTTGATGGTCCCGGCCTGCCCCGCGACCGCCGTCGATGGGCCGGCGCCCGCCACGGCTGCCAGGACGATCACGGCGAGCGAGATCAGGACGAGTTTTCGTAGTCCGGCGGTCAGGCCAATAAATGCATCGCGGGTTCCCCCAGCCGGGATGGCCCGCAGCGTTGTTCCTTGTCGCACGATTCCCCTCCTGAATCGAAACGCCCATCGATCCGGTCGCGCGGAGTTGCGACCGGACGCACCTACGAGCTGTTTTGATCGTAGCGCACGGACAGAGTGTACGAATTAAGACATCGCTTGTAAAGGCGATGTTGAGCCACCATGATGCAGGCTGGTCGAGCATTTGCCTGATAGTCACAAGGGGATTGTCGCGCTACGCAGCGTTGTGACAGATTTGTCAAACATCGAGAAACGGGCGCTATAAGGCTGCAGGCCGATGTCGCGTGTTATTCCGAAGATCGAAGGCGGACGATCCTCACCCCCCGCATGCTCTGCGCTTACCGGGCCACTTGTTGCTCTTT
>CADCWJ010000745.1 GCA_902806365.1 uncultured Thermomicrobiales bacterium | reverse complement strand
GCCGGGGACGAGCTGGACGATCTCCTGGTCGAGTACGACGGGCTCCAACTGGTATTTGACGCCGGGCATGGCTGGGACATCGAGCATCGCACCGACGAGGTCCTGTTCGGGCCCGGGTTCACCGAAGAGATGTTCGACGACCCGGTCGACCGGCTCAGCGGCGGGCAGAAGACGCGCGTTGCGCTGGCCAAGGCGCTGCTGGCCGATCCCGATCTCCTGCTGCTCGACGAGCCGACGAACCACCTCGACCTCGAGATGCTGGAATGGCTGGAGACGTTCCTCCTTTCATGGCATGGCGCCTGCCTGATCGTGTAGCACGACCGCTATTTCCTCGACCGGGTGACGACGCGCACGCTCGACCTCTCGTTCGGGCGGCTGGAGGATTATCCGGCTTCGTACGCGAAGTACCTCCCAATGCGGGAAGAGCGGATGGCCCGGCGGGTCAAGGAGTACAAGGAACAGCAGGAGTTCATCGCCCGGCAGGAAGAGTTCATCCGCAAGTACGGCAACGGTCAGCGCTACCGCGAAGCGCGGGGCCGCCAGAAAAAGCTCGACCGGCTGGAACGCATCCCTCGACCCGAGGAGCATGACCGCCTGCATTTGCGGATCGGTGGACCGGTTCGCTCCGGCCGGATGGTGCTTTCGACGACCAGGATGGAGATCGGCTACCAGGATCCGGACGGGCCGGCGCTCTTTGTGAGGACGCCCGAGCTGGAGATCGAGCGCGGCGACCGGATCGGTCTGCTCGGCCCCAACGGGAGCGGCAAGACGACCCTGCTCAAGACCCTCGTCGGGGCGCTCCCCCCGCTCAAGGGCGAGTACCAATTGGGAACCAACGTCAAGCCTGGCTACTACGCGCAGTCGCACGAGCAGCTCCGGGGCAAGGAGAACGGCACGCCGTTGAGCGCCATTCTCGACACCGGACCCATCAGCGAAGAGTTCGTCCGGACCTACCTTGGCCGCTTCCTGTTCACCGGTGACGATGTTTACAAGCTCATTTCGTCGCTCTCCGGGGGCGAGCGGTCCCGTCTTGCGCTGGCCGTGCTGCTGCTCGAACAGGCCAACTTCCTGATTCTCGACGAGCCCACGAACCACCTCGATATCCATTCGCGGGAGACCCTGGAGACGATGCTGTCCGATTTCGACGGCACGATCCTGTTCGTCTCGCACGATCGGTTCTTCATGGACCGGATCGCGACGAAACTCTGGATCGTGGAGGACGAGTCGATCACGACCGCGATCGGCAACTACAGCGAGTATCAGCGGATGCTTGGGCGGCGCCAGAACGAGGTCGCGATACCTGAGCCGGCTCCAGTCGCCATGCAGTCGGGACCAGGAACCGAAGCGCTCCTCGCCGAGCGGAACGGCAACGGGCCGGTCGTCGTCACCGCCAAGGGCAAGCCGCGACGGCGGAACGACGGCGACACCCAAAAAGTTGTCGGCCAGCTCGAACGCGATATCTCCCGGCTCGAAGGCCGGCTCAACGAGATCGGAGACGCCCTCGCGATCGCCAGCATCGACGCTGATGTGAGCGCGATTGGCCGCCTCGGGGAAGAGCACGAGCGGATCCAGGCGGAGCT
>CADCWJ010000744.1 GCA_902806365.1 uncultured Thermomicrobiales bacterium | reverse complement strand
TACCCTCCGCATCGACCAGATCCCAATCAGCAGGAAGACGACACACCCCGCCACCATCGCCAGCAACTCCGGCATTGTGTCCTGCCAGCCCGCCCCGGTGAGCACTGCTGCCCGGAGCGCGTCGACCGCATGGGCGATTGGCAGGATCGTCGCGATCGGCTCGATCCAGTCAGGCAGCACGGAGCGCGGAAAGTAAAACCCGGCCAGGATGTAGATCGGCGCCTGCAGGAAGTTGGCGAGCGAGTTCGCCTGCCGCGAGAGGATGAACAACCCGCCGCAGGCGATTCCGATGCACAGCGCACTAACGTAGATTCCGATCAGCGAGACGATCGCCAGCACCGGCGACCCGATATCAAACCTGGCGCCGAAGCCGACGCCAACGACCAGGAGGCAGATCACGGAAGGCAGCGAAAACGCGAAGCTCCCCAACCCGTACCCGGTGACCACCGCCATTCGGCTCGCCGGGGAGACGAAGAGTGGACCGAGCGTGCCCCGGTGCGCTTCCATCTGCAGCCCGAAGCCGCACGCCCAGACGGTGGCGCCCCAGGCATAAACCGCGATCTCGCCGGTCAGCAGGAAGCCGAGCACGTCGTCTTCGGCAACCGCCGTCTGTCCGGAGATCCGGTAGACCAGCATGATCGCCAGAAATCCGAGCACCGCCCCGGTCGGTCCCCGGAGCAGTTGGATCGTGTTGGACGCGAACTGGAGGTTGTAATTCCGGACCGTCGCCCAGACCACCCACAGGAACCGCCGCACGTTCGGGACGCGCCCACGCTCCCGCGCCGCACCGGCGCTCGCCAGGGCCGCCATCAGCGATCCCCCTCGCCGGAGCCGGCCTCGTTGATCGTGGCCGGCACTCCGGCCACCGGGTCGACCGGTGCGTCGTCGTCCGTCGTCTCATCCGATTCGGCCTCCTCGAATTCGCGGCCGGTGGCGCTCAGGAAGGCATCCTCCAGCGACGGCTCGCGGATCTCGATGCCGCGGATACTGATGGCTGATTCCCGCAGCACGGCCAGCGCCTCGTCGAGCGCGGCCGTCGTGTCGGTGCAACGGATCATCACCGCAGGGCCGGCGTCATCGCCGTGCTCGAAGCCTGCCTGCGAGATCACCGGGAGCGCTTCGAGACGCCGGATCAGCCGGTGCTGATCCATCTCGCGCCCGGGATCGCCCCGCAGCGTGACGAGGATGCGGCGGTCGACCTGGGCCCGCGCCTTGAGCTCGGCGGGCGACCCCTGGGCCACGATCAGCCCGCGATCGACGATCGCGATGTCGCGGCAGAGCACGTCCGCCTCGTGCATGTCGTGCGTCGTCAACAGCACGGTGTGCTCCGGGACCAGGTTCGCGATCAGCTCGCGGACCTCAATCGCCGCGGCCGGGTCGAGCCCGATCGTCGGCTCGTCGAGGATCGTCACGATCGGCTCGTGGAGCAGCGTCTTGGCGATGTGCAGGCGCTGCTTCATGCCGCGCGAATAGCTCTCGACCCGCTCCGAGGCACGGTCGTCCAGGCTCACCTTCGCCAGCAGCTCGGCCGAACGGCGCTTGATCGTGGCGTCGTCCATCCCGTAGAGGCGCCCGAAATAGCGCAGGTTCTCGTAGCCGTTGAGCTGGTTGTAGAGACCCTTGTCGCCGCCGAAGAGCACACCGAGCTGGCGACGCACCATCAGCTCGTCGCGCTCGACGTCGAAGCCGTTGATCAGGGCGGTGCCCGAGGTCGGGACGAGCAGCGTCGAGAGCATCTTGATCGTGGTCGTCTTGCCGGCCCCGTTCGGCCCCAGCATTCCGAAGATCGTGCCGCGCGGGACATCGAAGCTGATGCCGCGGACCGCCTCGACCAGTTCCCCGGAGCGGAACCAGCCCTTGCGCTTGCGGAACGAGCGCGTCAGGTCGCGTGCCTCGATCGCAAGGTCGGGGGAGGCACCGGCCGTGCCGCTCGTCGATGTTGCCGTTCCGGAGTGTGCCACCACAAACGTACCCATCGTTGTCGCCGGATCAAGCGATCCATTTTTGTCTATCGATCGAGTATTCTTTTACCCTAGCATGCGCTCGTGGGACGGTCAACTATTCCGGATCGACATCGCGTCCGCGCACGCTCGCCGCTTCGTTCTGCTCTCGACCTGTCAGGATTGGACTTCTTCCATGCGGGACACCCTTGCGCTGACGACCGTGGAACAACTCCAGGCACTGGCACATCCGCTCCGGCAGCGCGTCTTGCGCCTGCTCGGCAGCGAGCCACGGACCAACAAGCAACTGGCATCCCGGCTCGAGACATCGCCCGGAAAGCTTCATTTCCACGTGCGGGAGCTGGAGAAGGCAGGGCTGATCGAGCTCGTCGAGGAGCGGCCCAGGGGTGGGATCATCGAGAAGTTCTATCAGGCGACCGCGCAGAACTACACGCTCGATCTCCCGATCGGGGACCAGGCAATGATGGACGACACGCTGACGACCGCTACGCTCGAAGCCGCTCGCCAGG
>CADCWJ010000743.1 GCA_902806365.1 uncultured Thermomicrobiales bacterium | reverse complement strand
GACTTAACCGCTAGCATCAGCCTTGCGGTTTCTCCACCGGATGCGATCCGGCCAAGCGGCTTGAGCGCCTCCCCGGCGTTCGGTGCGATCAGGAACGTGACAGTATCGATCCCGGTTTCATCGAAATGCACGGTGCGTGTCAAGCCATCGAGCTCAACCGGGATGCCGTCCGGATCGTCACGCTGGCTTACACGGATCGAAACCCGGGAGCTCCCCATCCGCAGCTCGGCGATGCTTGCCTCGATCCGTGCGGAGAGATCATTGGCGGCGTCTAGCCGTTGGTTGGACAGGACAAGACAGGCCTCGGCCAGCTCACGAGTGAGCACATGCTCCTGGTCACGAAGTGCGTCGACATCGAATGACGCTCCGGACAGTTCGTCGAGCTGCTCCTCCGCCCGCACTCCGAACGCGATCACGTCCTCGATGCTCGGCCCGTACTTTCGCTTCAGGTTCTGGATCTGGCTGAGCCGATCCTCGACCGCCTGGAGACGATCGGGACGCGACTCGACCCCCTCTCCGTAGGAACGGATGTCCCGTGAGAGATCCTCGGCGAGCACGACCAACTCCGTTGCCCGCTCGCCGAGGTGCGTCGCACCGGGATCGATCGCGGCGAGGTTGAGCGTGGAGCGCTCGACCTCGCGGAGGAGCTGGGCAGCGTTCGGCGCATCCAACGCGTCGTCCGCACCCACGAGCGACACGAGCGCGTCCTGCGCGTCGGAGCGCAACGCGTCGGCGCTCTGCAAGACAGTTCGCTCCTCGCTGAGCGCTTCGTCCTCGTCGGGCGTCAGTGCCGCCTCGGCAATCTCCTCTGCCTGGAACCGGAGCAGGTCGAGCTGGTGCTCGCGCTCACGCGATCCTGTCTGAAGATCATGAAGTCGCGAGCGAACGGCGCGCAGCGATCGCGCACGCTCGGCGACGGCCTCTCGCAAGGCCGTCGCTCGTGCATACCGATCGAGAAGTCTCAATTGTTCGCTGGCTTGCAGAATGGCGAGATGGTCGGATTGACCGTGGATATCCACAAGGGCAGAGCCCACCCGCGAAAGCACACTCGCGGTCGTCAGCCGGCCATTGATCCGTGCGACCGAACGCCCCGACGCCTGGATTTCCCGGCTCACGATCAGATCCCCGTCTTCGTCGAGGTCGATCCCGAGCTCTTCAAGAACCGGCT
>CADCWJ010000742.1 GCA_902806365.1 uncultured Thermomicrobiales bacterium | reverse complement strand
TGAGGCGGTTCAACAAGGGTATCGAGCGGTCCGGAATCATCCGGGAGCACCGTCGCGGTCTCCGCTTCATCAGCGTCCAGGAAGAGAACCGCGCCAAGCGCCGCAAGGCCGAGCGCCGACGACGCCGAAACCAGGCGAAGTAAGCGCTCCACGTTTCCGCGAAGCGTAGCCTTGGCATCGCCATCACCTTGAAAGCAAGACCTCCCTGGTTCGGAAGGACCGGGGAGGTCTTTTGCGTTCGGGTGCGCCAGTGCCGGCGATGCCGCTCGCCGCACAACGGGAGGTCCACTACGCGGACCGGCTCAACGGGTTTTGCCTATGGGCGGATCCGGCCCATCGCCAGGGGATCGATCGGCCATGGGGACTCTTCGGATAACGCCAAGGGCAGGCGAGCGACGGCATTCGCCGGAATCCGGTTCATGCTCGGAAAGGACGATCGGTCACATGAAGGTTCTGATCTCGGCGGACATGGAAGGGACGTGTGGTGTCGTCTCCTGGGTGCGGGTGATGCCTCCGGAAGGCACGGCCGGGGAGCCCACCTCACAGACGGAGTACGAGCGCGCCCGGCTGCGGATGACCCGTGAGGTCAACGCCGCGATCGAGGGTGCGCTGGCGGGCGGCGCCGAGGAGGTGATCGTCAACGACAGCCACGATGGGATGCGCAACCTGATCCCCGAAGAGCTTCATCCCGCCTGCCGGTTCATCTCTGGAAACGACAAGTTGCTCGGGATGATGCAGGGCGCCGACCTCGCTGGGGTCGGCGCGGTGTTTTACACGGGCTACCACGCCCGGGCCGGCACCCCGGCCGCACCGCTTGCGCACACCTGGACCGACTGGCTCAACGATGTGCGGTTTGACGGGATGTCCACCGGCGAGTTCGGCATCAACGCCGCGATTGCTGGTCACTACGGCGTCCCGGTGACGCTGGTGACCGGCGACGACAAGGCCGTCGCGCAGACCCGGGAGTTCCTGGGCGACCAGATTGTCGGAGTTGCGGTCAAGGAGGGCATCTCCACCTTCGCGGCGCTTCACCTGCACCCGGCGCGGGCAATCGCGCTGATCCGCGACGGCGCGTACCAGGCAGTCGCCGCGGCGGCCCTGGCGTCGCCTTACATACTCGACAGCGGCGCGACCGTCGAGCTGGACTTCGACCATCAGGCGCGCGCCGATCAGGCCGTGCTCTGCCCCGGTGTCGAGCGGGCCGGGGAGCGCACGGTCGCCTTTCGACCGGGCGATGGTCTGCAGCTGTGCCGCACCTTTCGCGCGGTCATGAAGCTGGCTGGCATTCGGATGTCTCCCTAGACCTCACCTCACATCGGGCGGCGGATCGGTCGCCAGTACCTCCGGATCGACCCGTCGTCGTAGCCATCGGAGCGATCCTTGAGCGCGGCGAAAAACGGATCGGCCTCCGTCGTCGTGCCCGGGACGCGCAGTCTCAGCAAGTCAAGGATCAGGGTGACGACAGGCGCGAGCAAAAAGGTCACGATCATCATCGTCGCGGCAATCGAGAGCAACCCAAACGCGGTGCGCAGCGTCCAGAACGCGGTGATCCCGGCAAGACCGCTCCAGGACGACGAAGCCTCCACGGCGTCCAGAACGAGCAGGTTGAGACGTTGCTGGAAGATGAACAGGGGAATCCAGGCGACGGTCGCCATGACCAGGAAACCGAGCTGTGAGACATAGCCGCCGGCATGGCGGGCGAACAGGGCGGCGAGCCCGACCGCCGTCGCCAGCAGCAGCGTGACACTGGCGATCCGGATTTCCGGCGCGACCGGATCGAACACCACCCGCTGCGATTCCCACGAACGGGAGAGCCGGTACGGCTCCGCGCTCAGTTGCAACCAGTTGTCGAGAAGCGTCACCCAGACCAACGATGCGATGAGCAGCAACAGGGAGACGCGCGCCGTCACGCGCCAGAAGCGACTCGGATCCTGAGCGATGTCCCGGAGCAACGGTCGGTTCAGGAAAGCGATCACGACCAGGACCGCGACCAGGCATAGCCCCGACATCCAGGGAGCGATCAGCATGTTCTGGATCGTGGCGGGAATATCGTTCATCGAAAATCGGTCCTTCCGCGCAGTCCCCGGGTCAGGAGTCGTCGCCCATGCGTGCGGCGATCTGGGCGTCGAGGTCGCGCAGGCGGCGTCTGGCGAGGGGGAGCCGCTCGGCGAGCCGGTGTTGCTCCTCGGCCTCGCTCGCGCGCTCGTCGAGCAGGCGTCGCTCCTCCCGTTTCAGGGCTGCCGCCGCCGCCACGCGGCTGGCGCAGGCCTGGCAGGTGCCGCGCCAGTCGGTCCATCCGCCGCACTGGGGACAGGGCCGGGCAAGGTCTGCGAGTGTCGGCGCGTCCGGGAGGGGGTCGTCATCGAGTGTGCGGTCGCGGAGATCGGAGGCGAGCACGAAGAGACTGTCGGTGAGGTGACGCAGGAGGGGCTCCCGGAGGTCGATGGGCGTGTCGTCCGGCACGAGACGGGCGGGATCGCCCTCGCGCCGGGTCAACTCGGTCCGGATCATCTGGTGCCCGCGCTCCGCCCAGTCCTGTTCTTCGGCATACGCAAATGATTCCGTCCCGATCGTGAAGCGAACCGAGGCGACCGGGTCGGTCACGACGTCGTCGATCGCTATCGGCGTCTCGGGCAACGGGGCGTAGGGACCGGGTGGCGCTTCTTTTAGCGCCGCGAGATCCTCGGTCACGGTTTCCATCGCTTGGGTCAGGAGCTCGATCCGGCCCTGCCAGGGGTTGTCGTCGGCGAGTGCCAGCTCACCTTGCTCGATATCGTAGAGCATGGCGAGTCGCTTCCGCTCCATCGCCGCGAGCTGGCGTCGCGCCGTGTCGGGAGCAGCCGCGGACGCGGCCGGTTGCCGTTCCACCTGGGAGGCGAGATGGGCCGGGAGCTCGCGATGCCCCGTGGAGTCGACCTCGCGCTCGGGCCGCGCCTCCCCGGGAGCTTCCGGGTTCGGGCCGGGTCGTTTCCAGAAGCGCTTCCAGACCATGGTCATCCCTTCCTGATGTCGCTCGTCAATTCTCCCATACCGCGTGCATTGCCGGATTGCGTGCCGCTTGACCGGGACGAGCCCGAACGGGAACAATGTCGCGGCGACACGACGTTCGGACCCGCCGCTCGACCGGTGAAGGGGATCTGGCATGAGCGACTCGACCACCGGCGACGAGCGGCGTGACATCGCCTGGCGGCCTGATCAGGCAACGCTCGACCGGAGCCGGCTGCGGCGGCTGATCGAGGCGACGGGTTCCGCCACCTACGATGGCCTGATCGCGCGGGTCGCCGCCGATCCCGCCTGGTACTGGCGGGAGGCGCTCCGAGATCTCGACCTGGAGTGGCATCGTCCTTGGTCGGAGATCTGGGATCTCGCCGGCGGCAAGCCATTTCCGCGATGGTTTCCGGAAGCCAGCTTCAACTACGTCCAAAGCGCGCTCGATCGGTATGCCGGCGGTCCACTCTGGAGCCGAACGGCCCTGATCTGGGAGGGTGACGGCGAGGAGACCCGTACGCTGACATTTGCCGAACTCGACGCGCTCACGAACCGGGCCGCGAACGCGCTCCGGGCGCTCGGGGTGGAGAAGGGTGACCGGGTCGGCATCTTTCTGCCGATGCTGCCGGAAACGGTTGCGGCAACGCTGGCCTGCGGCAAGATCGGCGCGATCTTCGTCCCGCTCTTCTCCGGCTATGGTGCGGAAGCGATTCGTTCCCGGTTGGACGATTGCGACGCCAGTGTGCTGATCACGGCGGATGGATTCTCCCGCCGTGGCAAGCGGGTCCCCCTCAAGCCGGTGGCCGACGAGGCGCTCGAGCGGTTGGCGCGGGTCGAGCATTGCCTGGTCATCCGGCGGTCCGGCGCGGACTGCGCCTGGGTCGAGGGGCGTGACGTGTGGTGGCATGACGCCGTCGATGCGGCGTCGCCGGTCGGGATGACCGAGCCTACAGCCGCCGACGATCCATACATGATCCTCTATACGTCAGGAACTACTGGCCGGCCCAAGGGCGCGGTTCACATCCACGCCGGGTTTCCGATCAAGGCCACGCACGATCTCGCCTACTGCTTCGATGTTCAGCGCGACGACACCGTGTTCTGGCTGACCGATCTCGGGTGGATGATGGGCCCCTGGCTGATCGCCGGAGCGCTGATGTTGGGGGCGACGATGGTACTGCTCGAAGGCACCCCGGATCATCCGGGTCCCGACCGGCTTTGGACCATGGTCGAGCGGCACCGGATCACCACGCTCGGGATCGCACCGACGGTGATTCGCGCGCTCATGCCGCATGGGGCCGACATCGTCGAGTCAACCGACCGGTCATCGTTGCGGGCGCTCGGCTCGACCGGCGAGACGTGGAACCCAGGCCCGTGGCGCTGGTTCTTCGATGTTGTCGGGGAGGGCCGATGCCCGATCATCAACTACTCGGGCGGCACGGAAACCTCAGGCGGCATCGTCTCCAGCTTCACGATCGGGCCGATCGCCCCGTGCTCATTCACGGGGCCGGTACCCGGCATGGTCGCTGACGTGGTGGACGAGCGCGGCCGCCCGGTTCGCGGTGGCGTCGGTGAGTTGATCCTTCGCGAACCGTGGGTAGGGATGACGAACGGCCTCTGGAAGGACCGGGACCGCTATCTGGAAACGTACTGGTCGCGGTTTCCGGACACCTGGGTGCATGGCGACTTCGCCGAGATCGATGACGACGGCTTCTGGTTCATTCGCGGGCGCTCGGACGACACGCTCAAGGTCGCGGGAAAGCGGATCGGACCGGCGGAGATCGAGAGCGCGGCGGTGGCGCATCCCGATGTGCGGGAAGCGGCGGCGATCGGCGTGCCGCATCCCACCAAGGGCGATGCAGTCGTGGTATTCGTGATCGCGGCGAGCGCCATCGCGGACGTGGCGGTGACATCCGACGCGGTCAGGCGCTTCGTCGGCTCGCAGCTCGGTGCAGCGCTGCGGCCGGAGCGGGTGGTGTTTGTCGATGACCTGCCGCGGACGCGAAACGCCAAGATCATGCGCCGGGTGATCCGGGCCGCCTGGCTCGACTTGCCGTGGGGCGAGCAGTCGGCCCTTGAGAACGTGGCCGCGGCAGAGGCGATCCGAACCCTGGGTCGCTCGACCAGGTGAGCGCCTGCCCCTCATCGGGGAGGTCGCCGGTTGCACGGCGGTGAAGCCCGGTGTCATGCTAGGTGCATGGATGACTCCCGCGACACGGCGCGCCTTCCGTCCGACTCGAATCTCCAAGCCATGTCGTCGCGAGTCGATCGCACGGCTACCGTCGCGAGCGGCGACGCCTGGCTGGAGGGTCCGGCGGGACGCATCGTCGATCCGGACCGGCCGCGGGCACGTTCCCGGAAATGGGCCTGGTTCCGATCGTTCCTCGTCCTGGTGGTGCTGGCGATCCCGCTCTTTCTGCTCCTGGTGGCGGGTGCGGTCTACTGGCAGGCAAGGACCGATGAAGCACGGCCGGCGGACGCGATCGTGGTGCTCGGGGCGGCGCAGTACAACGGCCGGCCGAGTCCCGTCCTGTCGGCACGGCTGGATCACGCGCTCGCCTTGTACGACCGGGATCTTGCGCCACTGATCGTCCTGACCGGGGGCCGGGCCGGTGGCGACGTCTATACCGAAGCGGAGGCCGGGCGGCTCTACCTCGAAGAGCGTGGCGTGCCCTCCTCGGCGATGGTGCTCGAGAACGAAGGGCGGGACACCTTGACCAGCATGGAAGGCGTCGCCGCGGTGCTTGAGGACAGCAACATCACCCGGCTCCTGCTGGTCAGCGACGGGTTCCATCTCCTGCGGTCCGAGTTGATGGCGCGCCATTTCGGATTCGAGGCCTACAGCTCCCCCGCGCCGGATGGGCCGATCCGGCCATGGTCGGGAAGCGAGCTTGCCTATGTGATCCGCGAGACAGGGGGAATCCTCGCCTTCCTGCCGACCATGTTCTGACCCCGGGAAAGCACGCGATCGACCGTGGGACGCCACCGTATGGCCG
>CADCWJ010000741.1 GCA_902806365.1 uncultured Thermomicrobiales bacterium | reverse complement strand
TGCAGAAGAGGAGCCACAGATAAACGATCAGTCCTGCCCGCAGTGACCAAACCGCAATCGTTGGAATATTCACTTCGTTCGAGCCTAGGTTGAGCAGTGCGAATGTAAGTGGAAGTGCGACACTTCCCACAGAGAAAATCTGTCCTGATCTCGCGTCAAGTACATCGAAGGCGCTGATTTGCACATCCAGATAGTGGCGAGCGGCATCGTGGTACACCTGCTCGGGCAGTGGATCTGTTTCCCTTTCAAACTCGATGACATCTCCGGGCCCAGGTTTTTCCTCGGAAACCACTTTTCGAATTCGCCACAAACTACTGAACATGCCTCATTCCCCGAGCCGATGCAACCTGGAGTCTTCGGGTCTTGGGACCATATTCCCAGAGTCTTGCCGGTTCGCAATCCATGTTGCCCGAGGTCACTCTGCCGTTCCCAACCCAGCGCCAGCATGTGCCGATCCCATGCTATGCTGGCACGGCGCGCGAACAGCAGCCACTGAACCGGACTACGAGGTGCGGCTCCATGGGGAACACGGACAGGACGACTACCAGAGAATGTTCTCCACCCTGACCAGGGTGCGATCGCGCGTTCCCGGAGAACGCTGATCGGGTCGTCCGACTCGCCAATCGCCGCTCGTTCTGGTCTGCCGTCGTGGGGAATCCCACGGCGCTTTTCGTTGTCCCGGCCAGCCCCCTTCCGGCACCGCTGACCTCCTCACGACACGACCCCGCGCCGGGGGTGATCCCCCTCCCTGCCGCGAGGATTCCCATGAAGTCGTTGCACGCTTCCAGTCCGCTGGCTCGCTCGATCCGGGAATGGCCGGCGATCCGCCTGATCGCGGTGATCTCCTTCTTCGGTCAGCTCTATTTCTTCGTGCCGGTGATCACCCCTTATCTTCTCCAGCGCAATCTGACGATCGCCGAGATCGCCGGGCTGCAGACGGCGCTCCTGCTCACCCAGCTCGTGATGGAGTTGCCAACCGGCGTCGTCGCCGACCGCCTCGGGCACGCCTGGAGCTACCGGCTGGCGCTGGCGACGCTGGTGACCGGAGAGGTCGTGTTCCTGTTCTCGCGCGACTATCCGGCGTTCCTGGCTGCCCAGATCGTCACCGGCACCGGCTATGCCTTCGCGTCGGGCAGCGTCGACGCGCTGATCTACGAATCGCTTCCCGAAGGCGACCGCACGAGCGGCATGCAGCGCGCCAGGGGTCTAATCGGCGCGGCGACCCACGCAGCGAGTGTCGTCGCCTACAGCATCGGCGGCGTGATCACCGCGAGCCTGACGATTCCCCGGATGACGGTCACGATCGCGATGGGGATCGGCGCGCTGTCGATCGCGACGCTGCTCAGCCTGCTGCTCCGGGAAAGGCCCCGGTTGCCCCATGTGACACAAATGGCAAGCATGGGCCTGATCCGGCAAGCCTGGAGTGTCGTGCGAAGCAACCGTGCCGTGCAGCGGTTGCTACTGCTCTCGCTGGCCACCAATGCATTCGGCGCCCATCTGCTGGTGTTCTATCAGCAATACTTTCTGGATACGGGGGTGCCCGGAGTCTGGTTCGGCCTGGCGCTGAGCCTCGGCTCGATCGTGGCGATTGCGGCGCAGCTTTACGCCTGGCGGCTGTCGGCGGCGCTCGGGAACGGGCGCGCGCTGGGGATTGCGACGATCCTGCCCGGGCTGCTCTATCTGGCGATGGCGGCCGGCACCCATCCCGCGCTTGCGGTCGGTCTCTTTATCGTGCAATGGGGGGCGATCCATCTGGCGGGTCCGCTCTTCTCCGGTCTGTTCAACGCGCATCTGCCGGACGAAGCGCGCGCAACATCACTCTCGCTCATCAACGCGTTGGTTACGGTCTACATCGGATCGATGGGCCTGCTGCTGGGCTGGTTGGCGGGCCGCTCGCTGCCCGCGGCGTTCGCGCTGATCGGGATCGTGGTCATCGGTGGCTCGCTCCTGATCCGGAGCGACGAGGGGGAGGGCGCCCAGGTCCATGCGGACCGGTGAGCATCGGGGAACCGGAAAGGTGTCGCTCACGCCTTACGGGCGACGATCAGCTCATGGAGATAGGCCTTGTGGACCTGTTTGCCCGGCAACTGGTCGATCTGCTCCCCGATGCACCCGAACAGGTCCGTCCGGCGATCGTGATCGAGGAGGCGATGCCCCGAGTAGGTCGAGAGCAGGTCGAAGTAGTCGGTCCGGTCGTACATCTCAACGATCACCCAGCGGTGAACGATGGGCTCCTCGGACAGCCCGTTGCGCGTCAACTCCCTGGTTGCCGGGCGAATCTGATCCGCCGGCAGGAGTCGCTCGTCCGGTCTCGCGCCAGGCATGTGCGCTACGTAGCACTGCTGGATCGCGTGGAAGAACGCGGTGTCCCCACCCGCGACGTGCTGGTAACTGGCGATTGCGAGGTATCCGCCGGGCCGGAGCGCGGCGGCCGCCTTGCCCACGCGAACGCGGCGGTCGAGCCAGTGGAACGCGGTCGCCGAGAAGACCATGTCGAACGGGTCTGCCGACAATACCAATTCCTCGAATCGCGTCTCCACCCAGCGCACGCTCGAAAACCCCGCGAGCTCGGCCCGGGCGACATCGATGAGCCCCGCGCCGGGCTCGATCGCGGTGATGTCGAACCCGCGCTCCAGCAGCGGCCCGGTCGCGATCCCGGTGCCGGCCCCGATCTCGAGCACACGCGATCCGGCGGCGAGATCGGGAAGTTCCCGGACGATGTCGAATAGGGCGGCGGGGTAACGTGGCCGGACGCGGTGATAGAGCGCTGGAACCTCGTCGAAGGTCATCGCGCCATCCATGCGGTGCTCCTTTCCCGACGCGGGATCGTACTCCAGTCAGGGTCATCGCGGCTATGATGGAGGCACGATACCGGGGAATCGCCCGCACGCCGCTCCAAACCTCATCCAGGAGAAGCGACCATGGCCCAGCAGTGCACACACCTCGACCAGATCAGGGATGTGGAACCGGGAACCGACGGCTGCGAGGAATGCCTGAAGATGGGCGATACCTGGGTGCATCTGCGGATGTGCCTGAGCTGTGGCCACGTCGGATGCTGCGACTCGTCGAAGAACACCCACGCCACCAAGCACTTCCAGGGTACCGGACACCCGGTGATCCAGTCGGCCCAGCCCGGCGAGGACTGGCGCTGGTGCTACGTCGATAGCATCGTGGTATAGCGCCAGCGCGGCCGTGCTACCGCATTCCGGTCCGTTGCTTTCGCCGTGACACGGGCGGATCGAGCACCTCGCGGAGCAGGATCGCGGTCCGGAGCGATTCCGGATTATGAAGCGCGGCCCGGATTTGCCGCGCCACCAGCGTCGTTGCTTCCGGCTCCGGGGCGATCGAGCGCCGGGTGGACGCGGTTCGCTCGCGGCGCGCTGTCCGCTCTTCGGCGGTTGGATCGGTCGCGGAGTCAATGCTTGCGTCACGCGGCGCTGCCCTCCGCGCCGGGCGTCCACTGGAGGCGGCACCAACACGGCCCGCCTCGTACAGGGAATTCGGGCGGGCGGTCGGCGATACCACCTGGCCATCAAGAGTTTTCAACAGGTCGCGTAGCCGGTCCATCTCATGCTCGTTTCATCTGACTGCTTGCTGCTGATGCCGAGAGCTGACCCATTCGCTTCGCTTCAGGGCGGGCTCCCGATTCGACCACGGGGTTTCCTGGCCGGTGCCCTTTCTGGCCGACTCTGATCCGCTCCTGCACATTCCGGTGTCCTACGAAGCGGTCATATTAAACCCCCGATCGGGCCGGCCAGTGTGGTTCCTGTCGTTCTTGTCCATCGCTCCATCCCGGTCCGGGACGGGGACGAGGGATGATTGCATCACGGCGGCTCAACGGCTGTCGTTGCTGGGGCGGCCGCCGGAGATGGTCGTCCGCATGTCGGTATCGGCCTTCACGTTCTCCATATTGTAGTAATCCATCACACCCAGCCGTCCCGAGCGGAACGCTTCCGCCATCGCCAGCGGCACCTCGGCCTCGGCCTCGACGACGCGAGCGCGCATCTCCTGCTCGGACGCCATCGCCATCGAGCGGCGCTCCTCAGCCTTGGCCTGGGCAATTTTCTTGTCGGCCTCCGCCTGGTCGGTCTGGAGCTCCGCACCGATGTTGCGGCCGACATCGACATCGGCGATGTCGATCGAGAGAATCTCGAACGCGGTTCCGGCGTCGAGGCCCCGCTCCAGCACGTACTTTGAGATCTGGTCCGGGTTCTCGAGCACCGTCTTGTGCGACACCGCCGAGCCGATCGAGGAAACCGTGCCCTCACCGACTCGGGCGATGATCGTCTCTTCCCCCGCGCCGCCGACGAGCCGGTCGATGTTCGCCCGTACCGTCACCCGGGCCACCGCCACGAGCTGGATCCCATCCTTGGCGACGGCCGAGACCCGCGGCGTCTGGATCACCTTGGGATTGACGCTGACCTGGACCGCTTCGAGCACATCGCGCCCGGCGAGATCGATCGCCGTCGCCCGCTTCCAGGGCAGCTCGATGTTGGCGCGATCGGCGGAGATCAGGGCCTGGACGACGCGCCCCACGTTGCCGCCGGCCAGGAAATGGGCCTCCATCTGGCCGACATTGAGATCGAGGCCGGCCTTGATCGCGCTAATGTAGGGGCGCACGATGTCGGCCGGGTTGACCTTGCGCAAGCGCATCCCGACCAGCGTGCCGAGCCCGACCCGCGCCCCGGAAAAGACCGCCGTGATCCAGAGCCCGATTGGCACGAAGTAGAAAAAGAAGATGATCGCCAGGGCGACGATGCCCAGGGCGATGAGCAGGGGAACTGGACCATCGAACATGACTGGATCCTTGTCGCGAGACCATCACGTCAGGTGACGGTTCCAATCCGGTGTCTGGGGCTCCGAGGGAGCTACGGGACGCCGGTGAAAGGGAGGGAGCTAGGCGGAGAAGGGCGGAATGACGATATCAGGAGTACTTCTTGTGCTGCTCCGTATCCGGCATCGTCTCGCCGCCACGCTCGAGGACGCCGCCGCCACCGAGCCGGCGGACCAGCCAGCCGGGTGGCTTCCCGGGCGGAGCTTCCCGCCACGGATCGCCGGCGACGGTGGTGGTCAGGGCGAGGCGCCCGATGCCCCGGCGCCGCGCGGAGCCGGCGCCTCCGATCCGGGACATCACCCAACCGAACGCAGCGACGGCGACGATCGCACCGGCCAGACCGATGGCGACGATCCACCCGGCCTGGACGGCTTCGCCAGTGGCGTCGAAGTCGCTGAATCCGCGCCCGACCATGGCCAGGAAGAGCCCGCCGCCAAGGGCCAGCGCGCCGCCGATCCCGGCGACGCCGAAGCCCGGAATCACGAATACCTCAAGCGCGATCAACCCGAGCCCAAGCGCGATCAGGAGCAGATCCTCCCAGCCGGCAAGGTTTGCCAGGAGGTGCCCCCAGAAGAAGAGCGCGAAGCACAGCACTCCCGCCGCCGCCGCGATCCCGAACCCTGCGAACAGCGCATCGGCCACGATCAGGAACAGCCCGAGCATGATCAGCAAACTGGCGACGATCGGATCAGTCACCCAGCGCACGATCGTCTCGGTCGCGGCCGGGGCCATCTCGTTGACCCTGGCACCGGACAGGCCCAGGGCGGCCAGAAGTTCGCCGCGGTCGGCGGCGGTCCCCTCGGCATAGCCCCACTGCATCGCCTGATCGCTCGTCAGGGTCAGGAGGGAGGTCGCGGAATCGAGTTCGGGAATCACGACGGCAGGATCGACCATAGCTTCGGCAATCTCCGGGTCACGCCCACGCAGCTCGGCGGTCGCCCGGAAGGTCGAGCGGACCGCGGAGATCGTCTTCGCGTCGCTGGTCTCTCCACCCTGGACTGGGGTAGCCGCACCGAAGACACCACCAGGGGCGATCCAGATCTCGTTGCTGGCGATCGTGATCAGGGCACCGGCGGAAAAGGCCTCGCGGTTGACGAAGGCGATCGTGCGCAGGGGGCTGTCGAGAATCGCCTCCCGCATCGCAAGGACGGTATCGAGGCGGCCACCGGGGGTGTTGATGTCGAGGATCACCGCCGTCGCCCCCCGGGACTCGGCGTCATCGAGCGCGCGTTCGAGGAAGTGTCCGATCCCTGGCTCGATCGCTCCGCGGATGGGGATCACGACCACGAGCCCGGACGGTGCGGGTGCCTGCGTCACCGCGAACGAGGGAGTGAGCGACGCCAGGGCGACGAGCAGTAATCCCAGCAGGCCGATCGGGCGGAGCCAGCCTGCGCCACGGGCATGGGGCGGCGGAGGCCACGAACCGCGCGGGGATGGCACCTTCGCCACCACCAACGTCTGACCGCGAATCATCCTGCCACCTCTGACTTTCTAAGCTCCTCCATTCTATCACGAGGTCGGCGGAGAAATTATGTCCTCACCTAAGAACCCGGCGTGGCGTCACCATCTTGCGGGCCGACCGGTTTCACGGCCAGGAACAACGTCTTGATGTCGGAGAATGCAACAAGTCGCGGGTTGCCTGCACGCGCCCACTCCAGCGCGAACGGCGCGACTATCGCGGGCTGGGCCCGTTCCGCCATCTGTTCAAGGTCTTCCCGGATTTCCGGGGAGACGCGGGAGCGGGTCGTCCAAATCTCCAAATCCATT
>CADCWJ010000740.1 GCA_902806365.1 uncultured Thermomicrobiales bacterium | reverse complement strand
TTGCCAAATTTGCGTTCGTTGCATCACCGCAAAGCCGTGGCGATCGCTGGCAATACCGGGCCGAACGTGAAGCTCCGCTTCACGGATGCTGCTTAACTTACAGGGACGATACACGATCGTCCCCTGCACATGCGTTCCGGAGGAGATCCAGTCGAGGACGGACGGGGTCGGTCAGGGGAGGGGCGAGATGATGGTCGACACGCTGGACCAGTTGCGGGCGATCGGGGCGCTGAAGCGGGGACACTTCCTGTTCTCGTCGGGGCGGCACGGCGATGTGTACCTCGAAAAGTTCGATCTGCTTCGCGATCCGGGCGCGACATCCGACGTCTGCCGGGGCTTCGTCGAGCGCTTTCGGGACCAGGCGATCGACGTGGTTGTCGGTCCGACCACGGGTGGGATATTGCTCGCGTTCGAGACCGCGCGCCAACTTCGGGTCGCCGCCGCCTATGCCGAGCGCGCGTCCGACGAAGCTGCCGGCCGCGAGTTCCGGCGGGGGACATCATTCGCGCCGGGGTCGCGGGTGCTGGTGGTGGACGACATCCTGACCACGGGTGGATCGGTGCGGGAGACCCTGGCGGCGCTGGAGCGGCATCCGGTCGAGGTGGTCGCCGTTGCAGTGCTGGTGGACCGGAGTGGCGGGGAGGTGGAGTTCGGAGGGATTCCGCTGGCGGCGCTGGCGAGTCAGCGGATCGATTCATGGCTTCCGGAGGCGTGCCCGATGTGCGCTGCCGGTGAGCCGGTCGTGAAGCCAGGCACGACGGGAGTTCCAGCCCCTCGCTGATTGCCGATGAACTTACGCGTCCGAGCGCGCCTGCTCTATCCGCTCGCGCAGCTCGGCTCGGAGGCTGGTCAGATCGTCCAGGCGCTGCTCGATCTGGGCGAGAACGTCGTCCCGCTCCTTCTCGACATACTCGTCGCGAAGCTCGACGATCATCTGGGCGACCCGGCCGATCGTCCGCACCGTCTGAACTGGGGATTCCCCGCGCGTAGGCAGAAAGCCGCTCATGGATGCCTCCTCGCTCACGGCGGCGCGCCGGAGCGGCGTCTTTTGGATCCGAGGCGTACTCGGGTACGACCTTAGCGTATCACGAATCGGCCGCCGCTCCGGATTCGATCGTGATGGCCACCTCGGTCGATAGCGCATCGGGCACCCGGCCGTCGAGCATCGTCATCAGGTCGGCCTCTTCCAGCACCGGGACCTTGAGTGCCAGTGCCTTGTCGACCTTGGAGCCGGCGTCCGCGCCTGCGATCAGTGCTGTGGTTTTCTTCGATACCGAGCTGGTGACGTTCGCGCCGGCCCGCCGGAGTCGCTCCTCCGCTTCTGGCCGGGTCAGTGCGTCGAACCTGCCGGTGAGGACGAGCGTCACCCCATCCAAATGGCGGGCTGTGTCGCTTGCGGATCGCTCATCGGCCGTCCGCACACCGGCCGCCTTAAGCCGCTCGACGAGCTGGCGATTCGGTTCTTCCTGCGCGAAATCGTGAAGGCTCGCGGCAAGGATACCGCCGATCCCCGGAATCGCCTCAATCTCCGCCGCGCTGGCGCCCATCAGGGCATCGAGCGAGCCGAATCGATCAGCGACCAGGGTGGCGGTGCGCTCGCCGACATGACGGATACCGAGCCCGTGAATAAGTCGCCAGAGCGGCTGGCTCTTGCTCTTCTCGACTGCCCTGGCGAGGTTGGCTGCGCTCGTCTCGCCCATGCCTTCCAGTTCGGAGACCTTCGCCCAATCGAGTTGGTAGATGCTGGCGACATCCACGATCCAGCCGAGGTCGATGAACCGGTCGGCAAGCTTGGCGCCCAGGCCGTCGATGTCCATCGCGGGGCGACCGATGAAGTGGTGAATCCGCTCCTTGAGCTGAGCCGGGCAGGCGGCGTTGGTGCAATAGCGCATCGCCACGTCTTCGTCGCGGTGTACGGGGGTGCCGCACGAGGGGCACGCATCGGGCATCGCGTACGGTTGCTGGTTTCCGGTGCGACGCTCCTCGATGACCTTGACGATCTGCGGGATCACATCCCCGGCGCGCTGGACGATCACGGTATCGCCGATGCGGATATCCTTGCGCGCGATCTCGTCCTCGTTGTGCAGGGTTGCGCGCTTGACGGTCACGCCGCCGATGTTGACCGGCTCGAGCAAGGCGAGCGGGTTGAGCGTGCCAGTTCGTCCGACGTTGATGATGATGTCCAGCACCTTGGTCGTCTGCTGGATCGCCGGGAACTTGTAGGCCGTCGCCCACCGAGGCTCGCGCGCAACGAATCCGATCTCCTCCTGGAGCTGGAGGCTGTCGACCTTTATCACGGTCCCGTCGATCTCGAAATCGAGCGTGGGCCGTAGTTCGAGCCAGGTTTCGCAGGCCCGCCAGACATCGTCGAGCGAGGTGTGCCGGGCGGCATCGAGCGATGTCGTAAAGCCGAGCTCGCGGAGCCATCCCAGCGTGTCAAAATGCGTCGGCGGAAGCCCCGTGCCGATCGTGTAACCGATCTGGTAGGCGAACAACCGGAGTGGGCGCTGGGCCGTGATCGCGGTGTCCTTCTGCCGGATCGAGCCCGCGGCGGCGTTCCGGGAATTCATGAAGAGCTTGCCGCCAGCGTCAGCGATGCCGCTGTTGAGCCGCTCGAAATCGGACTTCCGGATGTAGATCTCGCCCCTGATCTCGATCGTTTCCGGCATCGGGAACGATTGCGGCGCCCGGAGGTTCACCGGGATGGAGCGGATCGCCCGGATGTTGGCACTGATGTCATCGCCGACCATTCCGTTGCCCCGCGTCGCGCCATGATTGAAGCGGCCATTGACGTACGTCAGGGCAACGGCGAGCCCGTCGATTTTCGGCTCGGTCACGAACGCGAGCGCCGACGAGCCGGACAAGCGCTCGGCGCGAGCGGCCCATGCGTCCAGCTCCTCACGGGAATAGACGTTGCTGAGCGAAAGCAGGGGCCGGGGATGGACCACCTCGGAGAAGTCCGACTGCTGAAAGGAGCCGACGCGCTGGGTGGGTGATTCCGCCGTAACCAGTTCGGGATGCTCGGCTTCGATCGCTCGCAGCTCGTTCATCCGTGCGTCATACTCGGCGTCGGTGGCCGTTGGCTGGTCGAGCACGAAGTATTCGAATGCCCATTGATCCAGCGTATGGCGCAACGCATCGAGCCGGTGCTGGAAATCGTTGTCCGCCACGGACCGCTGCTCCTGGCATAGAGACGAAGGTGAGCGGGGACATCGCGGCGACGGCTACACCGCTCCCATATGGTATATACCGGGGACCACTTCAGAGGGTGTACGGACACTGATCGAAGTGTAGCATGACACTACCGCAGGCCCGACGTGTCCGGAAAGCAGTCCCGATGATGTCTCCCGAACCCGCTCCCGCCGACCAGCGATACGCCACGCTCTGCGAACGGGCCGTCCAGTACATCCAGGGCCGTGGTGGCGCTGCCAGCGAAGACCTGCTGATTGCCCATGTCTTCGGGAATACCGGCTCGCTGGCGCTGTGGCGACCGCTCCTGCGGTCGGTGATGGCGGAGGATCAGCGGGTCGTCTTCCGCGGAGACGGGCTCTGGTCGATCGCGACGGCCGCGGGCGAGACCGGGACGCTCCCGATTCTTGATGAGTTCGTCGCGATCGACGTCGAGACCACCGGATTACGGCCCTCCAAACAGCGTGTGATCGAGATCGCGCTCTACCGGTTTCGCGCCGGCCAACTTGTGGAGCGGCTGGAAACACTGATCAACCCGGGACGGGCGATTCCCGCGTACATCTCGAACCTGACCACGATCACCAACACGCACGTGGAGGATGCTCCAGCCTTCGCCGAGGAAGCCGAAGGAATCGTCGCGTTCATCGGCTCGTCGCTCCTGGTGGGGCACAATGTCTCGTTCGACATCTCCTTCGTCAACGAGGAGCTCAAGCGCGCCGACAGGGCCCCGCTGATCAACGAACGGCTGGACACGATGGGGCTGGCCGTGAGGCTCCTGAAAAACGTGCGCAAGCCGAGCCTGGATCGGGTCGCGGTCGCGGTCGGCCTCTCGCCGCGAAAGATCCATCGCGCCGGGCGAGATGCCCAGCTCACCGGTGAGGTCGCGCTGCGGCTGAGCGAGGAGGCGGTTCGCCAGGGGGTGCGTACGCTCGACGAGCTTCGGGGAATTGCGACGGTGGTTCGGGTGCGGCCGAGGGATGGGGTGGGACGGGGCCGGGCGGTGATGGACCGGGCCTGGCTTGCCGATGTTCCGAAGAAACCCGGCGTCTATCTGATGCGCGATCAGCACGGCAACGTGATCTACGTCGGCAAGGCCAAGAACCTGCGCGACCGGGTCAGCTCCTACTACTCGCAGCCGCTCGGCTACACGCGGAAGATGGACGGGCTCCTCGAATCGATGGTCCGGATCGACACCGAGGTCGTCGGCACGGAGTTGCAGGCGCTGATCCTGGAAGCCCAGCTGATCCGGCGCTATCAGCCGCGTTACAACACGGCGATGCGCTCGTTCGAGCATTATCCATACATCCGGGTCGATATCGGCAACCCCTGGCCGCGGATCACGCTCGCCAAGGTCCGCAAGGACGACGGCGCGCGCTACTTCGGGCCGTACCGGAGCGCGGCGAGCGCCCGGCGGACGGTAGAGGTGATCAACAACGCCGTCCCGCTGCGGACCTGCACGCGGTCGTTCAAGACGCCAGCCAGCTACGGGAAGCCGTGCATCCGGCTGGATCTCGGGAAGTGCCTTGGGCCATGCGTGGGCCAGACGGTCCGGGACGAGTACCGGAGGATGATCGATGACGTGCTTGATTTCCTCGACGGCAAGGATCAGGGACTGAAGGAGCGCCTCTGGGCCGAGCTGGAAAAAGCTGCCGAGCGGCTCGATTTCGAGCGGGCCTCCAGGCTGCGACGGGATCTGCGCACCTCGCTCGCGCTGATCGCCGAGCAGTCGCGGCTGCGGACGGCCGAGCTGGACCACAATCTGCTGCTGGTGCAACCCTCCGCCGATCCCGGATTCCGTGAAGTGATGGTCGTTCTACGGGGGCGGATCTGGGCGCAGCTCCAGGCCGGCACGCGACAGGGAGCCGGGAATCGCGAACCAGGTGCCGATGTCGTGCTCGATGTGAGCCATGGAGTGCGACCACAAGCGGACGCGGGAACCCGTGAGTCGCCGGCCGCAGATCTCGCTCGACGGCTCGGGAGGACGCTTGAGCGCTTTGCGGGGGAACGACTCGAACCGGTCGATCACAACCTGATCGACGAGACCAATATCCTGAATCGCTGGCTCTATCGCCAGGCCGGCCATCCCGCGATCCTGCCGCTCGACCTCGATCGCCGACATGACCTGGATCACCTTATGACGCTGGCGGATACGGTGCTTCGTCTCGACGATTCGCTTATCGCCGCCGATTACCTGCATGAGGTTGACGATGCCATCATGGACGACGGGACTGCCAGTGCGCTGCTCACAGCGCCCGCCGGGGCCTGATGGGGGCGAATGGGACAGGCGCGCCTGTCGTCGTTGTCCGATATATGGTATGACACTGGCATCGATCGACGACCTTGCCTCCGCCCGATCCGGCCTTCCGCTGGTGCAGGCGGCAAACCTCCCGAGTATGGGACAGGAGCCATGATCCAGATGGACAGACGCGAACTTCTCAAGAGGTCGGGCATCGTTAC
>CADCWJ010000739.1 GCA_902806365.1 uncultured Thermomicrobiales bacterium | reverse complement strand
GACCGACCAGAAACTCCTCGTCGGCCTTCTGGGCATGATCGCCGTAGGCGTGTCCTTCGGCCTCACGGTCCTCTTCTTCGGCTTTGTCGTGCTGGCAGGCCTCCTCATCGTCGTCACGGGGCTGGCATTCGCGGCCGTTCCGGGCCGACGGCGAACCGCGACGAAGGTCCTGGGCGTTGGAGCGGCGACCCTTTCGGGGCCGGTCGTCTATGTCGCTTTGGCTGTTCTGCAGTCATTGTTGTGAATCAGTTCCCCGTGTTGATACCAGCCGGTGAGGGACTCCAGGTGTGGCGCCTGAACCGCCCGCCGCGACCATGGCGTTGCACTGACAGCGGTTCACCGAGCGGTAATACCTCGTGTCGGAGATACCGCCCGACAACGCCGACCGCCCTACCGATGCTCAACGGCACGTACCGACCAGTCTCAGCCTGTCTTATCGGAGCCCTCCATGTATGACCGGACGTACAGCCAGATGGTGAGGGCAACCACTCCACACAGGAACAGGACGCACCCCCCTGCCACGAGGCCAACCTTCGGCAATGCAGGAAGTGGTCCGAACCCAAGCCACATGACGACCATCCCGACAGCCAGGAAGCCGATCGCGGCGAGTAAAGCGCTTCGTCGGTCTCGATCGCCAAGCATGACGGAACCCCAGTCGGCCGAGTCACGCAGCATCACCTTCCCGGCGGCGAACAGGACGGCGAGAGCGACGACCGCTGCCATCATGCCGAACACGTAGTTGGCCTGCCTAGCCAGGGCGATGGCGATAGCGGTTGCGGACCCGCCAAGGAGCAGAAGGGCGGCCTCGCCTCGGTGATCCAGGTAGTAGGACATGCGCCCTCATTCCACGATGGGGGACCGCTCAGGCCAGGATGCCGGACCGCCCAAGGTGGCCGGCGCAACCGATGCATAGCCCACCTTGCAAGGACGAAGGTGGCGGCCGTGTCGGGGTCATCGGTCAGGATCACCACGTGCCGTCGATACCGGCCGTGGAAGGGACGGGGCACGCGACGAAACACGGCACATACGGCTGGCCCCGTCGTCTCCGGCTGATCGAGTACTAGGGTCGGAATGTCAGTGGCCGAGCACGCTCTCCTCATTCACCTTCCTATGACTTCGGACCAGGATGGCGGCCCGTTGTGGGACCTTGAGGATGCGCTCGTCGAGCGGTTTGACGCTTCCGACGACGGCGAGTACGACGGCAATGAGCTCGGCGGGGGCGAGATGGTGCTTTACATGTACGGCCCGGATGCGGACCGCCTGCTCGAAGTGGCTCGTCCAGTACTCGCAGGACATGGGGTGCCAGTCGGGACCTACGCCATAAAGCGCTTCGGCGGCGTCGACGATGAGGGCGTCCGCACTGAGCGAGTCGATCTCTAGGGCCGGGGTCGACTGGCGCGAACTGTCTGAACCGCAACACCGAGGGTTGCCCTGGTTGATCGCCGGTCCGGGACCCCTCCGGGATCACGGGAGATCGTCGGGCGCCCCGTCATAAGTACGGCCACGCGGTGGCACGTAACGCCGCGCACCGCCGAACCTGTCCGGATTCCAGCGTCCGACCACCGACGCGAAGCGGCACTTGCTCGTGGTCCTTGGATTCGACCGAATGGCACACTGAGGACGTGTCCGTCCAATCCGTTCGAAGGGGACGAGCAGTATTCAGCTGCGCCTGGGCGATCTCAATGTTGCTGGTGACGCACTTCCTTTTCGGCGTGTCATGGACGGCGGGCTTGATCATGTGGTCCCTCGGCGGACTCGTGGTCTGGATACTCCTCCACACCCGTCTTGCGCAGATCGGAAGAACCAGCCGGAACTAGCCAGGTGGGGGTCAGGAACCCGACAACACGCCGGTGAATCCCCGACCGGCCCGTCGGGCCGATGGTCGGGAACGGCGGATGACGTCGATAGTGATCGGGTCGTGCCGGTGCCCGACCGGGCAGGACCGGCACATCTCGGTTACCCGTGGCCGCCCTTCTTGAGAGACAGCCTTGAAGGACCGAGGCGAACGCCGCGTCGTCGGAGTTGGAAACTTCAAACTCGAGCCGAGTGGCTGAGCGAAGCTGTGATATGGACGACGAGCTGCTTGAGGACCAGCGGGCCTTTTACCGGGCACGGGCGCCGGAGTACGACGAATGGTGGCAGGGTCGTGGCCGCTACCGACGAGAACAGGATCAGGCGGGCGAGTGGCACCGCCAGGTGGCCG
>CADCWJ010000738.1 GCA_902806365.1 uncultured Thermomicrobiales bacterium | reverse complement strand
TCGAGGAGCGACCCCGGGGCGGCGTCGTCGAGAAGTACTATCAGGCAACCGCCCGGAATCTCACGCTCGATCTCCCGATCGGGGACCAGGCAATGATGGACGACACGCTGACGACCGCTACGCTCGAAGCCGCTCGCCAGGAATACGTGCGCGCCCTCATCCGGTTCCGGCAGCCACCCACCGTCACCAGCCTGAGCCATGCGGAGGCCCGATTATCCGACGAGCGGGTCGCCCGGATCAAGAGACTGCTCGAGGCGGTGGGGGACGAGATGCGAAGCGCCGACGCCGAGCCAAATGACCCGGCCGCCCACCCCTACATCTTCACCGCGCTATTCCACACGATGGCCGACCCGGTGCGTTCACCGGACGAGGGCAGCCACCGGTAGGGGCAACCCTGAGGGGTTTCTCTGGAAGGGTCTGGTCACCCTGGCGCTGAGGACCGATTCCCCTGTGTGCTTGCGATTCAAGGCGGGTCCGGTCTGGGTTCGACACTGCCAGGGAGGCCACTGGGGCCTCCCCTACGAAATCGGCGGCGCGGCTCCACCTACCCGGCGACACGTTCGGGTGGGGTCGACCCCGAACCTGCCCTGTAAGCGGCATCAGCAGAAACAGCGGAACGCCCGCGGCACCGGGTGCCGCGGGCGTTCCTGGTCATGGGTGGAGTGGCGCGGTACGCGGGATCAGTCGCCCGTGGCGCGCGCCGGTGCCGCCGATCCTTCTGGTTGCGGCAACGCTGCCGCGGGAGCCTTCGCCGCTGGAGGGCCCTCGACGCCAAGGTTTGGCAACCATTCCAGCCAGCGCGGCAGGTACCAGTTGCGGTCGCCCAGCAGCGTCATCGCCGAGGGCACCAGGATCGAGCGGACGACGGTTGCGTCCAGCAGCACGGCGACCCCGAGGCCGAAGCCCATCTGCTGCAGCATGACCAGCCGCCCCGAGGCGAAGCCGCCGAACACGGCGACCATGATCAGGGCCGCGCCGGTGATGATCTTGGCGGTCGAGTGCAGGCCGACCGCGACCGCCTCGTTGTTGTTGCGGGTCGCGTCGTAGTGCTCGTGGATCCGGCTTAGCAGGAACACGTGATAGTCCATGCTGAGCCCGAAGAGCACGCAGAACAGGAAGATCGGAATCCAGGCCTCGATCGTCGGGGTTTGCTGCAGGCCGAGCAGCTCGTTGCCGACACCCTTCTGGAAGACCAGCACCAGCAGGCCATAGGCCGCGCCGACCGAGAGCAGGTTGAGCACGATCGCCATCGCCGAGACGACGACCGAGCGGAACGCCAGGAGCAGGAGCAGGAAGCTGAGCCCGAGCACGAACGCGATCACGATCGGGGCGTAGTCGCTGGCGAGGGTGAAGAAGTCCTGGTTGAAGGCGGTCTCCCCGGTCACGTAGACCTGCTCTCCGTCAATTCCCGTGAACGCCTGGGGAACGATGGTTTCCCGCAGCTTTTCGATCTCGGCGTAGGCGCGGGGATCGTTGGTCGGAATCGAGAGCGTCACTTCGAGCAGGCCGACATTGCCGGCGTCGTTCCAGCGCGCCCACGTCTCGGGAACGATGGGGACGAACGCGGGCTGGGAGCCATTGTCCCCCTCGATCGTCTCGGCGGCGAGCAACTCGCGGAGCCGGTCGATCCCGGGCTGGACCGCCGCCTGGTCGCCTTCCACCGCGAACTGGACTGTCGCGAGGCGACCGGCGAAGCCTTCTTCTTCGAGGATCGTGAAGCCCTGGCGCACCCGGCTGTCTTCCGGCATCGTCTCGACGCCGGCGAATCCGGTGTTGATGTCGAGGTACGGCGCCGCCGCCACCAGCAGCAAGGTCACCGCGCCGATTACGCTGATTAGCGGCCGGGCCGTGACGAGCCGCGTGATCCGGCCCCAGAAGCCCGAATAGGCTTCGGCAAGGACATTCCGCTCATCCGCGACGTGATCGCGGGCGTAGGCGTCATAGTTGCGCCGGCGTGGCCAATCGATCCGGTCTCCGAGCAGGCTGAGCAGCGCGGGGATCAGGGTCATCGTCGCGAACACCGCCACGATCACCACCACGATCGCGCCGATCGCCAGTGCCCGGAAGATCGAGGCGGGCATCAGGAACATGCCCATCAGGGCCAGCACGACTGTGCCGCCGGAGAAGAGGACCGCTCTGCTGGCGGTACCCCCGGCGATCCCGATCGCATCCGCCTTGTTGTGGCCGCCGCGACGTTCCTCGCGATAGCGCTCGACCACGAACAGCGCGTAGTCGATCCCGACCGCGAGCCCGATCATCGTGATCATGTTGGTGACGAAGAAGGAGAGATCCCAGACCTGGCCAATGAAGGCCGTGATCCCGAGCGAGATCGCGATCGAGACGACCGCCAGGATGATCGGGAGGCCAGCGGCGACGAGCGCCGCGAAGACGATCACGAGGATGACCAGGGCGGCGAGGATGCCGATCGTCTCACCCTGCACGATGTCTTCCTCGGCAATCGCGTTGTTTTCCTCACCGATGCTGACGAAGCCGACCGAGATCACCTCGATCCCGTTTCCCGAGAGCCTTTCAAGCTCCTCGACGTACCCGTGAGCGTTGGCGGTGGCCTCGTCGAGCGTGCCGGCCAGCGTCAGCGGGATCAGGGTGGTGGTGCGCTCGGCCGAGACCAGTCCGTTGGCGGTCTCCGCCGTTTCGGGGTTCGCGCTGAGTTCGTAATAGTTCACCACCGTCTCGGGGAGGACCACGCCCTCCATGCCCCGCAGTGCGGCGGTGACCTCTTCGACCCGGCTCCGGAAGGCCGGATCATCGACCGTGCCGGACTCGGCACGGAGCACGACCGTCTCATCCGTCGGGTTGCCGTCGATCAGGCCGGCGTCTTCGAGCAAGGTCGCGCCGGCCTGCGATTCGGGGTTGTTCGTGAACGTGAATTCGGACGTGGTCTTGAGCCCGATCGTGCCCATGACGACGATGGGGGCGATCAGCCCGACGATCCAGGCGCCGATCGTGACCCAGGGGCGCCCGGCGCTCCTGCGTGCAAGACCGGCGGTCGAGAAACTGCTCATCTACATCCTCCACATACGGTTGATACGGTCATTGTCGAGGTCCCTGGCGAGGCAGGCGTGCTGGCCTGGATCGGGACCGTTGAGCGTGGATGCGGTCCACGTGGCCCATTGCTGCCCGAAAGCCGGCCGTTAAGGTTTACCTAACGTTCGTTGGACATCCGAACACTGTTCACCTCGCTGCAGCGTACAGTAACACTCGGTGAATCGAGTGTCAATCGGGGATCCGAACGTTGTTCAGGTTTCCGTCCCCGTCAGTCCGAACGCCAGGTCGGTGGCGCGTCCCTGGTTCTCCTCCAGCCGGCATCTCGACAGAACGTTATTGAATCGATCACAACTGTGACCAAAAGCATTGACTAGAGTGTACAAACGCCATATGATGGGCACTCGACATCGGGAGGGCACAAGATGTGGTTCCTCCGTGTCACCTCGTGGTACGTTTCCCCGTCGCTCGCGGCAGTGGCCGCGAAGCGTTCGGAACCACGTGGGAGCAATCGGGGTGGCAATCGCCACCGAGGTGCGCTCGTTCTTCGCGGCCGGAGTGCCCGCTTGTGCGGCGTTCGTGCCGGAGGGCCAAACCCGCAGTTCGACGTTCGGATCGAATGCCCGGCGATCGCCAGCCAGGCGGCGGGGTCGCGGCCGATCATGTGAAGGCAAAGGGGAGAGGGTCAATGGTTCTCGATGACGCGCGCGTCGCATCCTTCAATCGCAATGGCAACGGGTCCGGCGATAGCCGCCCTCCCGAAAGCGTGACTGTTCGGAAGCGCGACGGGCTGACCGTCGCCTTCGATCGCGGGCGGATCGCCCACGCGATCGAGATGGCGTTCCGGGCCGAGATCGGCATTCCCTATCCGGATCCGATTACCGCGCAGGTGGCATCCCGGATCGACGCCGTCACCGACGCTGTCACCACCTCCCTCCCGGCATCGGGCGAGCCCGGTGATTCGTCTACCGTCGAGGAGATCCAGGACGAGGTCGAGCGCCAGTTGATGGCGACCGGCGCCTACGCCGTCGCCCGGCGCTACATCCTCTACCGGGAGGCGCGGGCGCGGGCGCGCGACGAGGAGCAGCTCCGCCTGCGCGACCTCGATGGGCAGGAGATGCTCGTCAACCGCGCCGTCCTGCGAGGCTGGATCGGGGACGCCGCGATCGGCCTGGGCGGGATCGCCGTCAAGGAGATCGAAGAGGACGTCCTGACCTCGGTCCGGCAGGGCATGGCCCTCACCGAGCTGGATCGCTCGATCGTGCTCGCCGGCCGTTCGCGGATCGAGCGCAAGCCGATCTATTCATCGTTCACGTCACGCGCCCTGCTCCGCTCCGTCTACAGCGAAGTGCTCAGGCGGCGGGTATCGGTGGCCGATGCCGCGTCGTTCTACGCCAGCGCGTTCGTTGCCTCGACCCACGAGGGAATTGACCACGAGCTGCTCTCCCCGGAGCTGGCGTCGTTCGACCTCGACCGGCTCGGGGCAGCACTCGACCCGGCCCGCGACCTCAACTTCCGCTACCTCGGGCTCCAGACGCTCTACGATCGCTACCTGATCCACAACGCGGGGCGCAGGATCGAGCTGCCGCAGGCCTTCTGGATGCGCGTCTCGATGGGGTTGGCCCTCGCCGAGCCGATCGATCAGCGCGATGACCGCGCGATCGAGTTCTACACCGCACTTTCGACCTTCCGGGTCTGCTCCTCCAGTCCCACGCTGTTCAACGCCGGGACGCTCCATGCGCAGTTGTCATCCTGCTTCCTGACTTCGGTTCAGGACGATCTCGACAACATCTTCAAGAGCGTCCGCGACAACGCGCTGCTCTCGAAGTGGAGCGGCGGTCTCGGCAACGACTGGACCAACGTGCGTGCGCTCGGCAGCCGGATCAAGGGCACCAACGGCGAGAGCCAGGGCGTGATCCCCTTCCTCAAGGTCGTCAACGACGCCGCCGTCGCCGTCAACCAGGGCGGCAAGCGCAAGGGCGCCGTCTGCACCTACCTCGAGGTCTGGCACAGTGATATCGACGAGTTTCTCGACCTCCGCAAGAACACCGGCGACGATCGCCGCCGTGCGCACGACATGAACACCGCCGCCTGGATCCCCGATCTGTTCATGGAGCGTGTCGAGCAGGAAGGAAGCTGGACGCTGTTCAGCCCGAGCGACGT
>CADCWJ010000737.1 GCA_902806365.1 uncultured Thermomicrobiales bacterium | reverse complement strand
GTCGAGAGAGGCTCTGCCCGACATCGGGCCTGACCTGCGACCGTGCATCCGTCTCACGTGCGGTGGTAGCCATCTGGCATCCTCAAGGGAGATCGCGCGCGACATGGGGGCGTCCGGCGCTCAACAGCCGGTCGTCCAGGTGCAGGACGTATCCTGTGCACATCGGTGGCCACGACTGACTGAGGGCGAGATTGTATCAGCATCCGACGGGAATGCTCGCCGCGCCGATGCGAGCCGTCAGGGAGCCGGGTATGCTTGACCCTGGCAGTGGTTGAACAGCCGAGTCAGGAGGAGGCATCCTCGGGTGACCTCGCGACGAGCACGAGATTCTAGCACCTCCGGCGATCGGCCCGATCGGCTCTTCGCCGGGTACATCTTCGATCTCGACGGCACGCTCTACCTCGGCGATGAGCTCTTGCCCGGCGCCCGGCAATTGATCGACGCCCTCCGCTCGCTCGACCGCAAGATCCTGTTTCTCTCCAATAACCCCACCAAGTCGGCGGACGACTATGCGCTGAAGTTGACGCGGCTTGGTATCCCGGCGGCGCCGGCGCAGGTGCTGAACACCGTCGACACGATGACGAGTTGGCTGCTCCGTCACCATCCCGATGCGACGGTCTTCCCGATCGGCGAGCCACCGCTCAAGCAGGCGCTCATCCAGGCGGGCCTCAAGATCTCCGAGGATCCGACCGAGATCGACATCGTGATCGCGAGCTACGACCGCACCTTCGAGTACCGGAAGCTGCAGATCGCGTTCGACGCGATCCGGACGTACGGCCGGGCCCGCCTCGTCACCACGAACCCCGACCGGTTCTGCCCGCTTCCCGGCGGCCACGGCGAGCCGGACGCCGCCGCCGTGATCGGGGCGATCGAGGGGTGCACGGGCACGCGCTGCGAGCAGAACACCGGCAAACCGGACCCCTACATGCTCGAAGCGGCCCTCAACCGCCTCCAGTTGACCGCGTCCGAATGCATCATGATCGGCGATCGCCTGATGACGGATATCCGGATGGCCATCGACGCCGGCATGCACTCCGCCCTGGTCCTCACGGGGGAGACGACGCGCGAGCTCCTGCGGGCCGCCCATCCCGCGGAGCACCCAACCTGGGTACTGAACCGCGTCGACGACGTGCTTCCCGACGCGGTGCGGAGCGCTCGCGCGTAGGCCGGTATGCCGCAAGGTCTATTTCGCGAGGAAAGGAACCCGGACGATCACCGGCCGTGCGGTCCGCTCAGCGCGGCTGAGACCGTGGTGTGCGGAACGCATTCCCGATCCGTGGAGAGAGAATCCCCGCTCGGCGGCTTTTGGACGCGGTCCGACGCGGCGGCAATGTTAACGATGGCAAGGATATCGCGTAGGATGTGTAGCGGTAAGCACGATGACCCCGGTGGAGAGGTCGCTCCCCTAGGTCGTGTCTGCAGATGACGTGCAGGGGCACGATCTGCCCTGCCCCGGCGGAGCCACGGCTCCGAGGGAGACGCCCTGTGCAGGCAGGGCCTACGGGGACGCGGCTGTCACCGGTAGGTCACATGAGGCGGAAGGCGGCGGCCGCACATGGGAACTGCCGTGGCGGACTGCCGGCCCGCTCGCCCGCGCCCGTGGGGCGGGGGG
>CADCWJ010000736.1 GCA_902806365.1 uncultured Thermomicrobiales bacterium | reverse complement strand
TGGCTCGATTCCAGCGCCGGGATGATGCCCTCGGTGCGGCAGAGAAGCTTGAACCCCTCCAGCGCCTCATCGTCCGTGATCGAGACGAAGCGGGCGCGGCCAGCATCCTTGAGATAGGAGAGCTCCGGGCCCACACCCGGGTAGTCGAGCCCGGCCGAGATCGAGTGCGTCTCCACGATTTGCCCATCATCGTCCATCAGCAGGTACGACCAGGATCCGTGCAGCACACCCTCCTCGCCCTTGACCAGCGTGGCGGCGTGCTTGCCGGAATCCAGGCCGTGCCCGCCGGCCTCGACGCCGATGATCTCGACCGACTCGTCCTTGATGAACGGGTGGAACAGGCCCATCGCGTTCGAGCCGCCACCGACGCAGGCAACGATCGCGTCCGGGAGCCGCCCGGTCTGCTCGAGGATCTGGGCGCGGGCTTCCCGCCCGATCACGGACTGGAAGTCGCGGACGATCATGGGGTAGGGATGCATCCCGGCGACGGTGCCGAAGATGTAGAACGTGTCCTCGACGTTGGTGACCCAATCCCGGATCGCGTCGTTGATCGCATCCTTGAGCGTCTGCGACCCGGAGGTGACGGAGACGACCTCCGCACCGAGCAGCTTCATGCGGAACACGTTGAGGGACTGGCGCTGGATATCGACCTCGCCCATGTAGATCACGCACTTCAGTCCGAGCAGGGCGCAGGCGGTCGCGGTCGCGACACCGTGCTGGCCGGCCCCGGTCTCGGCGATGATGCGCGGCTTGCCCATCCGTTTGGCGAGCAGGGCCTGACCAAGCGCGTTGTTGATCTTGTGGGCGCCGGTGTGGGCGAGATCCTCGCGTTTCAGGAAGATGCGGGGTCCCTTGCCGCCCCCGATCTCGTGGGCAAAGCGGGTCGCTTCGTAGAGCGGGGTGGCTCGCCCGACATAATGCTCCGCGAGACGGTCGATCTCGGCCTGGAATGCGGGGTCCCTGCGGGCCTCATCGTACGCGTCTACCAGCTCGGCGAGCGCCGGCATCAGCGTTTCGGGTGCGAACTGCCCACCGAAGCGGCCGAAGCGGCCGTGGTTGTCGGGAGTCTGGTGGTTGATCGCGGGAATGACGTAGGTGGTGTCGACCACGGTGTGGAGCTCCTCAACCGGTGACGCCGGTTCCCCGTAATGGACCCGGTCGTGAATGGAATCCGAAAGGGGATATGCACCGATCCCCGCGCATGGATGCATGCTAACAAGAAAGCGTCCGGCATGCCGGTTGGTGTGGGCGCGGTCAGGCCGCGGGTGCCTCATCCGGGCTCCGCACACCGACCTCGTCGAGGTGACGGAGAAGATTGCGGGGATCGGTGTAGACCCGGTAGGCACCGGCGCGGCGCAGCTCGTCGTCTCCATAGCCACCGGAGAGCAGGCCGATCCCGAGGGCCCGGGCGCGCTGGGCGGCGAGCAGATCCCAGATCGAATCTCCCACCACCATGCAGTTGGAGACGTGGACGCCAAGCTTCTCGGCGGCGGCGATGAAGAGATCGGGATCCGGTTTGGCGTGCTTCACCAGGTCACGGGTGATGATCGGATTTGGGCCATCCAGCACCCCGAGCATCTTCAGGGACGGGCCGGCGCTGCGCATGTGTCCGCTCGTTGCGATCGCCCACGGCACATCGAGGCGGGTCAGCTCGGCGAGGAGCTCGATCGCTCC
>CADCWJ010000735.1 GCA_902806365.1 uncultured Thermomicrobiales bacterium | reverse complement strand
CGGCATCGACACCAGCACGCTGACCACGCTGGACGCCCGGCGTCAGGCGGCGCTCGATGTCTCGGACCCCGCCAATAACCTGTTCGGCTGGGGCATCACGGTCAATCGCTCGTCCGACGCCCGCGCCCTCGTGCACCAGGTCCTCTTCCACTTCGGGAGCACGCTCCAGGACGAGAGCGGCGAGCGGGTCACCTTTAACTCGCCGGAATCGGTGGCCGCCCTGGAGTGGATCGCCGACACCTATACGAACGAGAAGTGGGCGCCGATGCTGCCGACCGGGTGGAACGCCTGGACGGACACGGGAAACAACGAAGCCTTCCTCGCCGGAATCCTCGCTCTGACCCAGAACGCGGGCACCATGTACGCGAAGGCCCAGCTCGACAAGGTCCCGTTCGCCGACCAGATCGACTACCTGCCGAACCCGCGCCGCCTTTCCGATGACAAGCCGGTCGATCAGCTTGGTGGCGTGCTCCTCCATGTCATCGAAGGGTCGAAGAATCGGGAAGCCGCCGACGACCTGATTCGGCATCTGCTCTCCGAACCCGTGCAGCAGCGGATCTGGACGATCTCGCGCGCCTACGCCGTGCCGGCCTACCGGAATGGCTGGAGCGATCCGATCATCACCGGCAACGCCAACGCCGCGCGCGCCGAGACCGCGACCTGGGACAACGTCGAGTTCACCGGGCTGCGCTGGCCGGGGCCGAACTCGGTGGCGGTCGATGCGGTGGGCGGCGGCTTCGACCAGGTCGACATGGTGTCCGAAGTGCTGCAGGGACGGCCCGCCGCCGACGTTGTCGCGGACTACCACGACCGCTGGGTGCAGATCTGGCAGGACTACGGGCTGCCGGGCGAATAGGCGGCAGATTCGCCGCCAGGAGCGGAGCGTTCTTACCTGATCCGGGGTGTCGTGAGGCATCCCGGATCCGACTGCGAGGTCGTCTTGGCCATTCATACCGTCGAGCGGAAAGCCGGCGCGCCCAGCGTCCAGGTACAGGTGCCGGCGTCGAGCAGCTTCTGGCGCATCTCGAAGCGGATTCTGGGGCGGGACTGGCCGGTAGGGCTGCTCTTCGTCGCCCCGACCGTGATCCTGCTGTTCGGGCTGATCGGCTACCCGCTGTTCGATGCCCTGCGCCTCAGCTTCTACAACGTGACCGGTGTGACCAATCGCGGCTGGGTCGGCTTCGGGAATTACGAGCGGCTCTGGAGCGACGCGCGATTTCGCGATGCGGTATGGAACACGGTCCAGTTCGCCGGGATCTCGGTGTTCATCAAGTTCTGGCTGGGGCTGGCCGCCGCGACGCTGCTGAACCGCGCGAACCTGCGGTTCAGCAGCGTGCTGACGGGTCTCGTCCTGCTGCCGTGGATCATCCCGGAGGTCGTTGCCGCACTGACCTGGCGCGGGCTGTACGATCCGATCTTCGGCGGTCTCAATGTCCTGCTCAAGCAGTTGGGTATCATCGATACGGGCATCGTCTGGCTCGGAAGTTACGATCTCGCCCTGCCGTCGGTGATTGCGGTCAACGTCTCGAAGGGTATCCCGTTCTTCACGATCATTTTCCTGGCCGGGCTGAAGGCGATCGACAAGGAGCTGTACGACGCGGCGGCGGTCGATGGCGCCAACGGCTGGAACCGGTTCCGGGACATCACGCTGCCGGGGCTGCGTTACGTGATCGTGGTCGCCTGCCTGCTCTCGCTGATCTGGACGCTCAACGCCTTCGGCCTGATCTACCTGATGACGGGCGGTGGACCCGGTGGTGCGACCCGCCTGTTCTCGATCCTCTCCTACGAATACGCGCTTCAGCAACAGCGCTACAGCATGGGCGTCGCCGTGGCGATGGCGATCGTGCCGGTGTTGCTGGTCCTGATCGTCATCCTTGGGCGCTTCATGCGTGTCGACACCGACCAGCCAAACGAGAACCCCAACCTGATGTCCCGGATCGGTGGCGCGATCATCTGGCCGATCGGCAAGGTCGGCGAGGTGCTCGTCTGGATCCTGGGCGCGATCGCCTGGCCGGTGGTCTGGCTGTTCGAGCGCATCGGTGCGAGAGCCCACGCAATGTATGTGCGTGGCGACCTCTCGCGCGAGGGGCCGTACCGCAAGCTGACGAACCGGCTGGGAGACCTGGCGGCCTACCTCAGCATCGGTGTCCTGCTGCTGTTCCTGCTCTTCCCGTTCTATTGGGTGATCGTCACCTCCTTCAAGGGGACCGAGCAGATCCGGACGATGTCGTCGCCGTTCTGGCCCGACCCGTGGACGATCGAGCATTACGATCACATGCTGACCGAGACGGCATTCCCGACGTGGTTCTGGAACACGGTCCAGGTCGCGGTGGTGAGCACGATCATCTCCGTCTTTGTCGCCGCCTTCGGCGCCTACGCGATGGTCCGCCTCAAGTGGCGCGGGGCGGGCTTCGTGCAGACCGCGATCCTGTTCGCCTACATGATGCCGACCGTGCTCCTGTTCATTCCGCTCTACCAGATCTTCACCAATCTCCATCTGATCAACACGATCTACGCGCTGATGATCGCCTACCCCACGTTCGGGCTGCCGTTCGCCTGCTGGCTGCTGATGGGGTACTACCGGTCGATTCCAAAGGATCTGGAAGATGCGGCGCTGGTCGATGGCGCGAACCACTTCCAGTGCTTCATCCGGATCGTGCTGCCGCTGACGTTGCCGGCCCTGCTGGCGGTCGCGTTGTTCGCGATCACGAGCTCGTGGAACGAATTCCTGCTCGCGTTCGTGCTGGTCTCGCCGGACTCGGCCAGGACATTGCCGGTCGGGTTGGGCAACATGGTGATCGGGGACATTTTCCCGTTCGGCCAGATGTTCGCGGCCAGCATCATGACCGCGATTCCGGTCGCGATCATCTACATGGCGGCGCAGAAGTACATGGTTGCCGGTCTGACGGCGGGCTCGGTCAAGGGCTGACGCGGG
>CADCWJ010000734.1 GCA_902806365.1 uncultured Thermomicrobiales bacterium | reverse complement strand
CGTCGTCGCCTCGGCGTCCGATCCGGCTCCGCTGCAGTACCTCGCACCGTTCGCCGGCACCGCCATGGGCGAGGAGTTCATGGAATCGGGCCGCGACGCGCTGATCGTCTATGACGACCTGACCAAGCACGCGCAGGCGTATCGCCAGGTGTCGCTGCTGGTCCGCCGCCCACCGGGTCGCGAAGCCTATCCCGGCGATGTCTTCTACCTCCACTCGCGCCTGCTGGAGCGAGCGGCCCGGATGCACAACGATCTTGGCGGCGGATCGTTGACGGCCCTGCCCCTGATCGAGACCCAGGCCGGCGACATTTCGGCGTACATTCCAACCAACGTGATCTCGATCACCGACGGTCAGATTTACCTGGAGTCCGACCTCTTCAATGCCGGTATCCGGCCGGCGATCAACTCCGGGCTTTCCGTCTCCCGGGTCGGCGGCGCCGCCCAGATCAAGGCCATGCGCCAGGTCGCCGGTGGGCTGCGGCTCGACATGGCGAACTACCGCTCGCTGGCGGCGTTCGCCCAGTTCGGAACTTCCGACCTCGACGCGTCGACACGACGCCAGATCGAGCGCGGTCAGCGGATGACCGAGGTGCTCAAGCAGCCGCAGTACAGCCCGCTTCCAGTCGAGGAGCAGGTTGCGATCTTGTGGGCCGGTTCAGCCGGTCATCTCGACGACGTCCCGGTCGAAAGCATCCGTCAGTTCGAAGCTCAGTATCTCGAATCGCTTCGTTCCTCCCACCCCGAGCTTCTGGCCCGGATCCGCGACGAAAAGACGCTTCCCGACGACCTGATCGAGGCTCTGACGAAGGCCACGCGAGACTTCAAGGCGACCAACAGCTACGCCGCCGGCACCGCGACAACGACGGCTGCCGCGGCGAGATAGAACTGGTTGAGTTCACGGAGAGATCGAGCTCCGCATCGGCGAGAGAGGATGAGGCGCAGTGCCCAACCCAAGAGAGATACGTCGCCGCATCCGCAGCGTTCGGAACATGGCGCAGATCACCCGTGCGATGGAAATGGTTGCCGCGTCCAAGATGCGCCGGGCGCAGGATCGGGTGACGAGTGGCCGCCCCTACAGCGAGCGGCTGCGCCAGGTGCTTGGGGACCTCGCCTCTCTCCAGCTCGATAGCGATCAGCTCCAGGCGTTCCCTTTGCTGGCCGAACGGGAGATCCGGAAAACGGCAATCATCCTGATCACGCCGGATCGAGGGCTGAATGGGGCGCTGAATTCCAACATCCTTCGCCGCACCGTGCAGTACATTCGCGAGGAAGCGGTGGGCGGCTCGCCGGAAGTGATCGCGGTCGGGAAAAAGGGTCGCGATTTCTCGATCCGGACGAGCCAGAACGTGGTCGCCGAGTTCATCCAGCTCGGCGACCGCCCCTCCCTGAATGACGTTCGTCCGGTGGCCCAGATCGCGATCAAGGAGTTCCTCGACGGCAATGTGGACGCGGTCCACATCATCTACCCGCAATTCGTCAACACGCTTACCCAGAAGCCGACCGTCGTCCAGCTGCTTCCGATCCAGCGGCCCGAGGGAAGCAGCGAGAAAGCAGACGATTTCATCTTCGAGCCGAACGCCGAGGTTCTTCTGAACCAGTTGCTTCCGCGCTACGTTGAAGTCATCCTCTACCAGGCGGTGCTGGAAAACGTCGCCTCCTTCTACTCCGCGCAGATGGTGGCGATGCGCAACGCCACCGACAACGCCAAGGAACTGTCTGACGATCTCAACCTGGCGCTCAACAAGGCGCGTCAGGCCCAGATCACCAACGAGGTCGCCGAGATCGCCGCCGGTGCCGACGCGCTCCGCACGTAGGCTCGCCAGCAGACCGTATCGTTTCCGGTAGTGGCCGCCCTCTGTGGCGGCCCAGGCAGAATCACCCATGTACCGGCTCGCCAAGCGACACTTTTAGGCCACGGGCGAGCCAATCGGAGGAACCTCATCATGGCAGCACCAGCAATTGCTCCGGAAACCAGGCAGACCGGTGCCACCGGTACGATCGTCCAGATTACTGGCGTGGTCGTCGACATCGCGTTTCCGCCAGATCAGCTTCCGGGCATCTACAACGCCCTTGTCACCAACCTTCCCGACGGCACGCGCCTCACGCTCGAAGTCCAGCAGCACCTCGGCGATGACCGCGTGCGCGCCGTTGCGATGAGCACGACCGACGGTCTCCGCCGGGGACAGGACATTGTCGACACCGGCGCCGCGATCGCGGTCCCGGTTGGGCCGGGCACGCTTGGACGGATCTTCAACGTCACTGGTGATCCGATCGACGAGCTGGGCGAAGTCCAGGCAACCGAGTACCGCCCGATCCATCGCGAGGCGCCCCTGTTCGACGAGCAGTCGAGCTCGGTCGAAATCCTCGAGACCGGTTCCAAGGTGATTGACCTGATCGCCCCGTTCACCAAGGGTGGAAAGGTCGGCGTCTTCGGCGGCGCTGGGGTCGGCAAGACGGTCATCATCACCGAGCTGATCCGCAACATCGCGGCGGAATTCGGCGGCTACTCGGTCTTGTGCCGGGTCGGCGAACGGACCCGTGAGGGAACCGCTCTCTGGGGTGAGCTCAAGGAGTCCGGCGTTCGCGACCAGACCGCGATGATCTTCGGCCAGATGAACGAGCCGCCGGGCGCACGCCTTCGCGTCTCGCTATCGGGCCTGACGATGGCCGAGTACTTCCGCGACGAAGGCCGCGACGTGCTCGTCTTCATCGACAATATCTTCCGCTTCGTCCAGGCCGGTTCCGAGGTTTCGGCGCTCCTGGGTCGAATGCCGAGCGCGGTCGGCTATCAGCCGACGCTGGCGAACGAGATGGGACAGCTCCAGGAGCGGATCACCTCAACCAAGACCGGCTCGATCACGTCGGTCCAGGCGGTTTACGTTCCCGCTGACGACTATACCGACCCGGCGCCATCGGCAGTGTTCGCGCACCTTGACGCGTCCCTGACGCTGGAGCGCTCGATCGCCGAGCGCGGCATCTTCCCGGCGGTCGATCCGCTGACCTCGACCTCGCGTATTCTCGATCCCCTCATCATCGGACAGGAGCACTACACGGTCGCGCGGGAAGTCCAGCAGGTGCTCCAGCGATATCGAGAGCTCCAGGACATCATCGCCATCCTCGGCGTCGAGGAGCTGAGCGATGACGACCGGCAGACGGTCAACCGGGCCCGCCGGATCGAGCGCTTCATGTCGCAGCCATACTTTACCGCCGAGCAGTTTACTGGCAATCCGGGCCGGTTCGTGCCCCTGGCCGACACCGTCCGGTCGTTCCGGGAGATCCTCGACGGCAAGCATGACACGCTTCCGGAAGCCGCGTTCATGTACAAGGGTGCGATCGAGGAAGTCGTCGAAGCGGCCGCCCGTATGGAGGCCGAGAACCGCTAAACCGCGAACGCCGTGGGCTGCCGCGCCACGTTGTAGGGGACGATCGCGTATCGTCCCTCTGCATCGAACATGCACGTTAATCCCGGCCAACCGCGCCGCGGACCGCGAACATGCAGGGGACCATCGCGGAAGCGGCATCGGTGCCGGCGCGTTCCGGCGACGACGCATGTCGGCCCGCTCAATACCACAACCAGGTCGCAGCAGGCGGCACGGGCGCGTCTGGCCCGGTGTGGGCAGACGCCAAGGAGAACATCAGCGTGGCCAAACTCTCGGTCGAAATCATCACCGGCGAGCGGCTCGTCTATCAGCAGGACGACGTCGACATGGTTGTCGCCCCCGGATCGGAAGGCACCCTCGGTATCCTTCCCAGCCATGCTGCGTTGATCTCGCTGCTGTCTGAAGGTGAGCTCCGGGTGACCAAGGGCGGCACCGAGGAATCCCTTGTCGTGTTCGGTGGATTCATCGAGGTGCTCGACGATCGGGTTGCCATCCTCGCCGACTCCGCCGAACGTGCCGGCGAGATCGACCTCGCCCGCGCCGCCGAAGCACGCAAGGACGCTGAGGCAGCCTTGCGCAACCGCGAAGATGTGGTGGACCTCGAAGAGGTTTCGCAGGCGCTGCGCCGGGCCGCGATTCGCGAGCGCATTGGCGAGCGCCGCGGCCGCTCCTGACCTGGCCAGTGCTCCAGGCACGTAATCTCGGGGTACCCGGTGGATTGCGTCCCCTGTACCTTCCCGTCACGGTCATTACGCCACAGTGGCGATGATCGCATCGCTGCGCGCCTCGTCCAACAGCTCTGGAGTCCCATTCGAATGGTTTCGACCGCGCCCAACGTTCCCGGCGAGCCCGGCTCGACCATCCGCCCCGAGCGCGTCCTTCGCGTGCGGGGACATCGCCCCCTGCGCGGCGAGGTGACGATCAGCGGCGCCAAGAACGCCGCGCTCAAGGCGCTGGCCGCGACGCTGCTTACGCCGGATGAAGTCGTTCTCGACAACGTGCCGATGATCGCCGACGTGCTGTCGATGGCCAACCTTCTCCGATCGCTTGGCGCGATCGTGGAGATCGATCCGACGCGGGAGCGGGTCGCGGTGCGGGTCGAGCGTATCGAACGGACCGATCCGCCTCCCGAACTGTTCAAGGCGACCCGGGCGTCGGTCGTCGTGACTGGGCCGATGCTCGCTCGCGAAGGGCAAATCTCATTTTCCCTGCCGGGCGGCGACCAGATCGGCAAACGTCCGATCGACATGCATTTGCGCGGGTTTCAGCGCATGGGCGCGAAGTTGACCCGGGAGGGTAGCGACATCCTGGCGACCGCCAACCGGCTCCAGGGTGCCCGCATTTACATGGATTACCCCAGCCACACGGGCACCGAGGCGCTCCTGATGGCCTCGACGCTGGCAACCGGCACGACGACCATCGTCAATGCCTCCGCGGAACCGGAAATCGTCTGGCTCGGCAACATGCTGATCCGGATGGGTGCCCGCATTTCCGGCCTGGGCTCACCGATAATCACCGTCGAGGGCGTCGAGCGGCTGCGCGGCGTCTCGGAGGTAGTGATCCCGGATCGACTCGAAGCAGGCACGTTTGCCCTGGCGGCGGCGATCACCGGCGGGGAAGTCACGCTGGCTGGGGTGCGCGAGCCGCACATGCTGCCCCTGACCGAAAAACTGCTGGAGGCCGGCGCTGATATCTGGCACCGCGACAACCGGATGCTGGTCCGCGCCGGCCGGGAGCTTCAGGCGGTCGACATCCAGACCCTTCCCTTTCCTGGCTTCCCTACCGACCTCCAGGCGGCGTTCATGCCACTGCTGACCCAGGCTCACGGTGTTTCCGTCGTCCACGAGCGGGTTTACGAGGACCGGTTGCGGTACACCGAGGATCTCGTCCGGATGGGAGCGGACATCCGGGTTGCCCGGTTTGGGGACAACGGACAGTTCCTTGCGACCTCCGCCGAGGTGCATGGCCCGACTCCGCTGACCGGCGCACGGGTGCGGGCGCTCGATATCCGGGCCGCAGTCAGCCTGGTCCTTGCCGGACTGGTCGCCGACGGCGAGACGGAAGTTGCCGAGGTCCATCACATCGACCGTGGATACGCCCGGTTCGTCGCCAAGCTGACCGGCCTCGGAGCCGACGTTCAAGAAGCTTCTGCATCAACCTGATCGCGGCAGACTCGTCGGATAGCGCGGCACAGCGGATCGTAGAAATGACGTGCGACAGATAAGGACGGCACGTCGCGGCGGTCCCTCGCCCTGCCCCTGCCCCTGCTCGGCGTGAACGCGTCGGTGATGCGGCTGTCCGACACCGCTGCCTCAACGATGTCGGGCCGACTACCTTCCGCTACTCCGGATCCGTCCTGCTACGCGTATTCGGGCTCATACTTGACTGAATTGCTGATGTCATCACTGACCGTACGCGGTATGCTGTACGAGGATGGAATTGAAACGTTCGGCGCTGGCAACGGGTAGGTCACAGCGACGGCGTGCGGGGGACGATCCGCTCCAGATGCGAGTGGTCGGTCTTCGCCAGAGACAAGCGCAAAAGGACTTTGCCTTCGTGAGCTCCCGAATTCTCGTCGTTGAAGATCAGACGGATGTGGCGCAGCTCATTGAGGTCGTCCTGCAGGGAGAAGGGCACACGGTTGCCATCGCCCGGGATGGCGCTCAGGGGCTTGTGCTCGCCCGCGACTGGAAGCCCGACCTCATCCTGATGGACATCATGCTCCCTGGCGTCGATGGCGGAACGCTGATCTCCCGGCTCCGCAGCGAATCCGAGACCGCCGAGTTGCCGATCATCGCGATGTCCGCCAGTCGCACCCTGCGCGACCGGTCTGATGAGCTCGAAGCCGATGCTCTGCTCTCGAAGCCATTCGATGTCGATGCCCTGCTCGTGCAGGTCCAGTTCCTGCTCTCTCGCGGCCGCAACGACAGCGACTCGTGAGGCAGGTTGCGCCCGATGAACGCCCCATCGATCGGATTGGGCTTCTCGTCGTTATCCCCACCTACAACGAACGGGACAACATCGGAACGCTCGTCGAGACGGTTCTGGCCCTCGATGCCCGATACGCCATTCTCGTTGTCGACGACAGCTCGCCCGACGGCACCGGTCCCATTGTTGCGGAACTCGCCGCAAGGTTCCCTGGCCGGGTCGAGTTGCTCACGCGTGACCGGAAGCAGGGGATCGGACGCGCCTACGTCGCGGGGTTCGCGCGTGCGCTGGAAACCGACGTGCCGCTGATCGCGCAGATGGACGCCGATCATTCCCATCAGCCATCCGATCTCGCCCGGCTCGTGGCGGCGGCAGAAACCACCGAGCTCGTGCTCGCCAGCCGCTATATCGAGGGGGGCGCGACGCTCGGCTGGCCATGGCACCGGCGCCTCATCAGCCGGGCCGGTGGCCTCTACGCCGGAGTCATCCTGAGCGTGCCGATCAAGGATCTGACGGGCGGGTTCAAGGTCTGGCGCCGGGCGACCCTCGCCGGAATCGAGCTCGATTCGATCCACTCCGATGGCTATTGTTTTCAGATCGAGACGACCTACCGGGCGCTTCGGAAAGGGTTCGCGGTCGAACAGATTCCGATCACGTTCACTGACCGGGTCGCCGGCAAGTCGAAACTCTCTCGCCGCGTCGTGATCGAGGCCGCACTCATGGTCTGGCGCCTCCGGTTCCGACAGCTCCTGGGGCGTCCCTGGTAGGGGTCGACAATACCCGCGTTATCTGCTCCTCCATCTCCGCGACGAAACGGTCGGTCCGGAACCGGGCCGCGTTTTCCAGGATCACGCTGGTGTCCCACGTCCGACCGGCCATCGTCGCCATCGCTTCGGGAAGCGACGCCTCATCCCCGGGATCGAAGAAGAGCCCGGTTACGCCGTCAACCACCGTCTCCAGCGCGCCACCGCCGCGGCAAGCGATAACGGGCCGTCCGGCGGCCTGCGCTTCCACGGCGGTCATTCCGAAATCCTCGACGCCGGGCACGATCAGGGCCCGGCAGCGTTGCATGTGGTCGACAACGTCGCTGTCCGGCAAGGCACCGAGAAACTCCACGCCCGGACCGGCGATCCGCATCAGTCCGGGAAGCGCCCGGCCCTCGCCGATGATCTTGAGAGGGTATCCCGATGCGTTGCTGGCTCGCACCGCGCGATCGATCCATTTGTGGGGGACGAGGCGGGAGACCACCAGGAACCAGTCTTCAGCGGGCACAACGTTTTCGGGCTGGAACCGGTCGACGTCGACCGGTGGGTAGACGACGCCTGCCCTGATGCCGTACGCGCGTTCGATCCGTTTGGCGACCGCGGCGGAGTTGGCGAGGTACATTGTGACGCGCCGCGCCGCTCGTCGATCCAGCCATCGCAGGGGGCCAAACATGAGCCGCGATAGCGATCCGACGAGGCGATGCCCAGGGGTCGCCCCGAGGTACTCGCGGTCTCCGTAGAGAAAACGGGCCGGGGAGTGGCAGTAGCAGATTGTCGGAATTCGTGATCTCGGACGGGCGTGATGCGACCAGGCGCTGGAGTCGGTGATCACGATATCCGCCTGTTCGATCGACCGGCCGAGCGCCCCGAAGATCGCGGGGTAGAGCGGCAGCCAGAGACGGTGCGTGCGGGAGAGACCAGGGAGCCGGCCAAGCGGGCTCGTCCGGATCGACCAGCATTGGAACGCCGTCGGAAGCTGGTCCGGGCAGTAAAGCGACGTCAGGACATCGCTCTGGGGAAAGCGCGCGTGGAACGCCTCCAGTACCCGCTCGGCCCCGCCGTACTGCGTCAGATAGTCGTGGACGAGAACGGTTCGCATTGGTAGCCCAAACGATGCGGAGACACTGTCTCGATACGCGTCTCGGAGTATAACGTCGCTCCCGGGATCGGGGACACGGACTGTCCACACCATCGCGTATACATCATCATCGGGATTGGAAGGATGGCGACTTGGTGCGGGAGGACGAAGGTGAGCGTGGTCGAGATCGAGTTGAGCCGGGACGAGGCGCGATGGCTCGCGGTCATCGCGAGCGGGCTCGACCGGCGTCCGTCCCGGCGGCGCGTGACCGGCGAGGACATCCTGGCCACGATCCGGCGGCTCGGCAGCGTCCAGCTTGACACGATCAGTGTGATCTCCCGTTCGCATGAGACCGTGCTCTGGAGCCGGCTCGGTCCGTACGATCTGTCGCTCTGGCAGGACCTGTATGCGGGGGAGCAACGCATCACCGAATACTGGGCGCACGCGGCCGCGATCATCGCGAGGGAGGACCTTCGGCTCTTCCGCACGCATATGGAGCGGCGGGGCGCGCACGAGTGGTATGCGCATCCCGGGAATCGGGCCACGATCGAACGGGTACTCGCTCGCATCAGGGCGGAAGGTCCGCTAGGGTCGCGGCACTTCGAGACACCGGAAGGTGCTCCCCCCACGAGTGCCTGGGAATGGTATGGCGCCAAACCGGAGCGGGAGGTGCTGTCTTCCCTCTGGACCGCCGGGCGGCTCGTACTGTCACGCCGGGACCGGGGCTTCGGGCGGAGCTGGGATGTGCCCGAACGGGCGATACCGGAGTTGTGGGACGGCGAGGCGATTCCGGATGAAGAGCGCGATCGGACCTTCATCGTCCGGGCGTTACACGCGCTCGGCGTAACGACGGCACGGTGGGCGTCCGATTATTTCCGGACAGGTGGGTCTGCCTACGTTTCGCAGGCCAGCACCGCCCGGATTCTCGACAGGCTGGTGCACGATGGCTCCGCCGTCCGCGTCATCGTTGCGGGTATCGACCTCCCGGTGTGGATGGACGCCGCGCTGCTCTATCGCCTGGACCAGCTCCGGCACGGGGTCGGGCGGCCGCGCCTGACCACGTTTCTCTCGCCGTTCGACAATCTGAGCTGGAACCGGGATCGAACCGAGCGGCTCTGGAACTTCGTCTACCGGCTGGAGTGCTACACCCCCGAGCCGAAGCGGATTTACGGGTACTACACATTGCCGATCCTGCATCGCGGGCGGCTTGTCGGTCGGCTCGACCCGTCATACGACCGGCGATCGAGGATCCTGACGGTCAAGGCGCTGCATCTCGAACCCGGCGTTCGGCTGACGAGCGCGCTGATCGGCTCGATCGCGGTTGCGCTGCGGGATCTGATGGCCTTCCTGGGAGGAGAACCCGACAGGTGCCAGGTGCTCCATGGCAGCCCGGACACGCTGCTCCCGCTCCTGAGGCGATCCATAACGGGGTGACGCAGGCGATGGCCTTCCGCGCAAAGTTGAAGGGTTGACCGGATGATGTGACGGTGATTTACACCCGTCGCCACCGCGTGACAGTCCGGATGCCGCTTGCCGGGTCATTGTCTGCACAGGCGCGTTGCGCTTTCACCAGGCGGTCCGTCGTCGCGGAGATCGACCTCAGGTGTATGCCACGACCGTTCTTGCAGGGCGCGGCTGGCAGCGCCGCTGGGAAACGGCCCATTGGGAGCGCTCCCGCTACGGACGGTGAGCGTTGGTCACTCCGTGTCGTCCTGCACGGTGAGTACGGCATCGTCCTTCGTGAGCATGAACGTGGAATACGAGTAAGGGGTGCCGGCCGGGTTCTTGCCCTTCTTCTGGGATCGCACGAGCACCGGGGGCTTGCGGTTGGCGAGATCGTTGAGCAGACGCCGGATCTGCCACTCGCTGAGGCGGGGAAGGACGCTGGTCGAGAGCAGGTGATTCAGGATCGTGCGGAAGGCAAGATGGCTCGAACGCTTGCCGGCGTGCAGCTGGCGCAGTGCATCGAACAGGTCGCGCTGCTCCTCGGGCCGGAGCGATTCCAGCTTGACGTTCGATCCAAGGCTCTCATCCTCGACATCGTCCTGCGTCTCATCGTCGGCATTTTCCTCCAGGGTCCCAACCGGGGTCGCGTTGGGAAGCGAGGCGTAGCTGTTGCCCCCGGAAGTCGTGAGCACGACGTGACCCTCCTGCTCCGCCGCCTCCATGAACACGCTGAACGGAACGCCGTACCATGCGCGGGGCCGCAAGCTGTAATCCTGGCCGAGCCAGTGACCAAGCTCCTGGAACAGCACCGGCTCGCCATTTCCGCGCCGGCTCAACGCATCCCTGACCATCCGGAACGCCTCGTCGGCCGGGGAGAAGTCCTTGAGAGGCGTAAGTCGCCGCGTTGCTGGGACGGCGGGCTCCTCGACCACACGCTGGGCGGGGGCAGCATCTGCCCGTGTCGGCTCGCGCCGGGGATGACGCCGCCGCACGGAAGGATCGAGATCCCGCTCGTACAGCAGGACCGAATCGGCGGCGGCGGAGAGCATCCGGCTCATTGCCGCATCGACACCGATCACGACGACCTTGCGCCCCTGCTGGCGGAGGAAGTTAAGCGGATGGATCAGGTCGCCATCCCCGGTCACGATCACGAAGGTCGTCAGGTTGGTCGATCGGCCAGCGGTCTCGACCGCATCGACGGCGAGGCGGACATCGGCACTGTTCTTCCGGGTCGGGACGTAGATCAGCTCGATGCCCTGGCGGTACAGGTTCTCGGCGTCGATCGCCAGGTCCGGCGATGTCCACGGCGCGTAGGCGCGGGCGAGAACGAGGCGGCCGTGTTCCTGCGCCTCCTGGATGATCAGCGACATCTGCGGCGTGGTCACATTGAACAGCCGCTTCAGGCTGATCTGCAGGTTCTCATAGTCGATCAGGAGAGCCACATCCCCCTGCCGCCCACCCGGTTCCCCGATGACGGGAAGATCGCTGGACCCGTTTCGCTGCTGACTCATTGCTGTCCTATCGTTGTCACGCTGGACCGTCGCTTCCATTCGGCCGTCACCGTGACATGTCCGGAGCGAACACCGCCGCCAGTACCGGGCTCGTGAACTCGGTGGAGAGGCAATCCATATGAATCTGGTCCCACATCCTGCCGGCCAGCCATAACCGCTCCCGCAAGCGACCGCACTCCCGGAACCCGGCCTTGCGATAGGCGCTTTGGCCGGCCAGGTTGAACTCCGCCACGGTGAGACTGACCGAATGCAGCCCGAGGGCGTTGAACGCGTAATCGAGCATCAGGGATGCCGCCTCGGTACCGTAGCCCTGCCCCCTGGCGGCGTGCTCACCGATCAGGATACCGAACGTTGTTGCCCGGTTGCGGTGGTCGATCGCGTGCAATGAGGTCGTCCCGACCGGACGATGGCTCGATCGTTCGCGGATCAGGAACGTCACGCCGGCGGTGCGGCTGGTTGCCGAGGCATACCACTCCTCCTCGTTTTCGAGAGAGGATGGGCCTGGCATACCCGCGCCCAGGGTTCGAAGGGCATGGAAATCGTTGATCCAGCGGGTGATCGCGGGCAACACATCCTTCGACAACGGCCCCAGGGTGATCTTCTCGCCGGCGATGTTGACGATCGGCTGGCTGTCGTGCATCGATCCCGGTGCCTCCCGTCCAGGTCGCTCCCGGTCCGTCTCATCCGGAGCGTACGTTCAGTGCCGATGTTAAGGGAATGTGACGGCGCGGGTTGACGCCCTTTCCGACATAACCGTATCATCTTCCATGTAAGGGCATTAGCGTAGTCGCTGTGAAGAGACGACCGGGGCGCTTGCCTTGGTCGCTTTCGGGCTGCTCGCCCTCACGCACCTTAACAACTGAGTATCCCCCGAGAACGGGGAAAACGACGCTAGGAGCGACCCGATGGGTGATGTCATCATGTACCTCATCGAGGCCCTTCTCGT
>CADCWJ010000733.1 GCA_902806365.1 uncultured Thermomicrobiales bacterium | reverse complement strand
CTGGGAAAGCCGCGCAGCGCGGCCTGGCCCATCGTTGTGATCCGGACGCCCCAGGCTCGCTGCCTGGCGAACGCATCCCTCAGGCTCCGCTCGACATCCTCGGGCGCGACGCCGATCTCTTTCAGGGCGCTGGCGTTAGTCCGGATCTCCAGCGCCGCTCCAGGAGCAGCGATCGTTGTCAGTGCACTGATGCACGCATCGCCTTCATCGACAAGCCAGTGCAGGAGGCTGCCGTACGGGAAGTTGATCGTGATCCGGTCGGCACCACCGGGCGCCGGCAGGGAGCCGATGGCACGGGCGTCGGCCTCGATCAGCCGCAGGTTCGGCGGCATGGTCTTGGGCCGGATCCGGACGTTGGCGAGACAGGTATCGATCCCGACGACGGCGAGATCCGGCGTGCCAAGGGCCTCGCGACGCGCGAAGCGGGCATCGCCGCACCCCAGATCGAGATGGAGGCGTACAAACCGGGATCGCCAGTGCGCGAACGCGTCCTTACCCCAACCATCGACCGGGGCAGCCTGGACGATTGACATGTCTTGAAGAGCCACCGTGAATCCCTTTCCAGGACGGGCGAGAAGCCGTGGTGTGGAAAGGGGTTCGGGTGGTCCCCGGGATCGCGCGGATGCGCGTCGAGGTCAGTAGCCGTCGAGGACGCTCGGGCTACGGCGCGTGATCGCGGTCCGGCGGGCCATTGCACGCAAAAGCGCCCGGGCCGCGAGGCGGGCCGGGATGGTTCGGGAGGGAGGGGTTGTCCGACGGGTTAAGGCTTAGTTGGGCGGTCGGGCCGGTGTGCTCATGTCACGTCAATCCCAGGCGATGGCGCGCAAGGCGTATCAACGATCACACCCTGATCGGGTGGACCGAGCATACAACGAGTGAGCCGTGCGCGGCGAGAGATCCCGGCTGGATGTGATCAGCGTTGGGGATCTTTCTTCCGGGCCAGGCGATTGGCGGCCCCGATCGCGTCGGTCAGCCATGGCCGAAGCTCGGCTTCGCCGCTGGTCGCGGCGGCGGGCACAAGACGGAACGATCGGTACCCCGTGCCCGGCTTCGGGGCGAACACGGGCTGGTCCGTCGCGTCGTAAGCACCGCGGGTCGTGTCGTCGACCTTCAGGTAGAGCCCGCTCGCGTGGATGATGCCAAGCATGGCCTCGCCATCGTAGAGGCATGTCGTGCCAAACATTTTGCGCACGTCAAGGGGAGCGATTGCCGTGGCCGTGGCCACGATTGCCTCTATCTCGTCACTGGTGAGGTCGCTCATCGCCATGCCATCCTCTCGCTCCCGGAAGCCCTGCCCACGCCCGATAGCGGATAGAATAGGGCGATCTCGCGTCCCTCGTCATCCGTGCCGCCATGATTGCCACGAGCTTGTATCCGGGAGGACCTTGATGGGGTACGTTCAGACTGCTTCACCGCTCGATGTGTTCGCCGCGACCGCGCTGCCGCGCTGGGTGCGCTGCACGCAGACGCTGGATGATGAGAACGTCGGGTCGATCCCCGGGGCCGTGGCCCGCGAGTTCGCCCGTCCCGAAGTCCGCGCCGCGATCGGTCCCGGCACGCGCGTGGTGCTGACCGCCGGCAGCCGTGGGATCGACCGGATCGCCGAGGTTCTACGGTCGGCGGTCGATCAGGTCCGGCTTCTTGGGGGCGAGCCGTTCATCATCCCGGCGATGGGCAGCCACGGTGGCGCGACCGCCGAGGGGCAGTTGGCCCTCATCGCGCACTAT
>CADCWJ010000732.1 GCA_902806365.1 uncultured Thermomicrobiales bacterium | reverse complement strand
TTGCGCCAGTCCATACCGGACCTGCCCGATGCGACGGTGACATGCCTGCCTGGGTCCGCACCGGGTCTGCTCGTCCTCCGGATCGGCGCAATCCGGACAGTGCTGATCAACCGCTCGGAAGACGCGGCCACCTGGGATGATGTCCCGGCGGACGCGATCGTCGCCTTCGCGACCGGCGACGACGTGCTTATCGACAAAGCGACCGCCACGATCCCTCCCATGTCGGGTTGCCTCCTGCAGCATCCCTGAACAGTTCCTGCCATGAAAGGTACGTGGGACTCGTGAAAGACGCTGTGATCGCCAGCGGGCTCGACGTGGGGTTTCGGTCCGGAGGATTCGGCGTCCGGTGCGCCCTGACCATCAGCTGATGTCGCCTTCCCCAGGCAACTGCCCCCCTTCCGCGAGACTGACTGAGCGACCGATGCTTGCAGATGTTCCCGTTCACATCGTCACCGGCCCGGATGCGCCATTCGCCGTGAGGAATGCCATCCCGATCCTGCTCGCCGGATTTTCTGGAGCGCCGCCATTGCTCGTGCCGTCCACGGGCGAGAGCGAGGACTCGCTCCTCAGCGCTGTAAGGAGTGCGCTCCACGCCTCCGGATTGATTGCGGACGCCTGCGTGCCCGCGCATGGTCCAGGCAGGGTGATCCGGGCGGCATGGGCAACGGTCGAAATCAAGGCTCCCGACCTTCCCCGTCACCGGGTTCGGGTCTCGCATGTGCTGGCCGATGCCTCACCGTGGATCATGTGCGATGTGGACGCCGTCGCCCGCACGGGTCCGTTTATTCTCGATGTCTTCACGCGGTACCTTCACCCGCTCGACCGGTTGCGGTTGCTCGCCGACCGCCAACGTGAGCGGCGGGCCGCCGACCTCAACCTCGCGGTTCGCCCGGCCTGGGGTGTGATCGGTGGTCATGCCGGAACGGGCTACCTGCTCGCCGCCAGCCGCGATCCAGTTGCCGCGGAATTGTTCGCGCTGGCCATGTCCGAACTCATGCCGGGCCCGCACCGGTCCGTGACGGGACCGTGGGAAGACCCGGTCGTGCAGCGAGCCACCGAAATCGAGCTCGGTGTGACGATTCCTCATCAGATCGCCCTGACCATCCATGGCGATCTCCGGGGCATGCGGCCCACGCTGGACCGTATCACCGGCAGGATCGGCGTAGACTTTTGAGACAGGGAGCGCGAGCTCGCCTGGCGGCGGACGGGCCGGTTCGGAGGAGTGCATTGAACGTCGTGCCGGCTTCCCTGGGCGGCGGGAGTTCCCTCGCCGGACGGTTGGCGGTTAGCGCCGGACGCATTGCGCTCGTCGTTGTCCTGGGCTTCGTCCTGTCGGCGTGCGGTGGCGCTCCGGACATCTTTTCGTCATCCGACGACGGATCTCAATGCCAATCGTCGCTCGCAGGCGTGCCGGAGGCGACCGGCGTTTTCGTCGAGCCGGACGATGGCCGCGACCCAGTGCTCGACGAGTTGCGCGCCGCCCGCTGCGGCATCGATGTGTCCGTCTATCTCCTGACTGACGAACCGGTCATCGACGAACTGATTGCCGCGGCGCGCCGGGGTATCCAGGTGCGTGTGATGCTGGAACAGCACCCGTTCGGCGGCGGGGGTGGCCAGGAGGAGGTCGAGGCCCAGCTCAGGGCCGGGGGGGTCGAAGTCAGGTGGTCCGGCTCGGACATCCGGTTCTCGCACGCAAAGTACCTCGTGATCGATCGCCAGGTGGCACTCATCCTCAACCAGAATCTCACGAACGCCTCGTTCGAAGGCAACCGCGAGTTCGGCGCGATCACCACGCAGCGGGACGCGGTCGAGCAGGCGCAGGAGATCTTCGACGCAGACTGGGCAGTCGAGCCAATTCGCGACATCGACGGACCGCTGATCGTCAGCCCGACGACGAGCCGGAGCCGCTATCTCGACCTGATCGGAAGTGCGCGAGACGGAATCGACTTCTACGCCGAAGTGATCCGCGATCCGGAGATCATCGCCGCGCTTGGGGCAGCGGAAGACCGCGGGGTCGATGTCCGTCTGATCGTCAACGGCAGGCTCGACGAGAACCAGCAGGACGCGGCCGCGCAGCTCGACAGGCGGGGCATCGAGATCCGGCTGGCCACGGGTCTCTACATCCACGCCAAGGTCATGGTGATCGATGGGGCAATGGCGATCGTGGGGTCGCAGAACTTTACGGCGACATCGCTCGACGACAATCGGGAGCTGGCAATGCTGCTGCGCGATCCCTTGCTGGTCGAGCGGTGCGTCAGCGTCTTCGAGCGAGACTGGCTACGAGCTGAACCTGGCGGCGTGGTCGATGACTGATGCGTCGGCAAGGTGCCTCGGGATCATCCTGAAATAGTCGCACCGTTCACCCTATTGACATTGCGCAAGGAAGCCCTATAGTGTACGTACAGTCCCGAACGACCGGGACACCGGTGAACGTACTGTTGCCGATCATGAGACAGATGCTGCGGGGCTTTTGTCGCATCACGATCGAACGACAGGTCTGAAGAGAAGGCGGCACGCGTTGCGGGGCGTCGTGCGGCGAGACCCTCAGGCAGACGTTTCCGGCCCGGTCAATCGGGACTTTTCATGTCCGGCTCCCGGAGCGGCACGCTAATCGACGGTCGGCGGGGATGGTCCTGGGTGGGCGACAGATGCGGCATGACGTGCCGATTGCGCCACTCATCGATCGCGTCGAGCCGCAACGTGACGAGTGCAGCCGTCACAACGCTCACACGGCCTTCAGAATTCTGGCGATGGTATCGGATGGTAGCGCATAGGGGATTCGAACCCCTGATCTCCGCCTTGAGAGGGCGGTGTCCTAGGCCGCTAGACGAATGCGCCGTTCGCAACGGGCCAAAGCATACCAAAGGCGGCAGGCCGCGTCCACGTCGCAAAAGCCGTCCGCTGTCAGGGCGCCAGGCGGGCAATGTCCCAGCTATTTCCAACGAGCCGGTAACGCACGCGGTCGTGGAGCCGGTTGGGCCGACCCTGCCAGGACTCGAACTCCCATGGCACGATGCGGTACCCGCCCCAGTGTTCCGGGCGCGGCACCGGCTCCCCACGAGCCGCCTGATCCTCGAGGGCGGAGAACCGTCGCTCCAGCCACTCCCGGTTCTCGACGACGGCGCTCTGCGGCGACGCGGTAGCGCCAATCTGGCTCCCGGTGGGTCTGGACGCGAAATAGGCGTCGGATTCCGCCTCCCCGATCCGGCTGGCAATCCCGCGGACCCGGACCTGGCGTTCGAGTGCAGCCCAGTAGAACACCGTCGCGACCTCCGGATGGGCCGCGATCTCGGTCCCTTTCAGACTGTCGTAGTGCGAGAAGAAGACGAGTCCACGCTCGTCGAACCCCTTGAGCAGCACGATCCGGGCGGACGGATGGCCGTCACCGCCGACTGTGGCCAGGGTCATCGCGTTGGCCTCGACGTGGTTTGTCTGCTCACGGATCTGCGCCAGCCACTGCTCGAACTGACGAAAAGGGCTGGGATCGACTTCGGTTTCGTCCAGGCTTGCCAGTGTGTAAGTTCGACGCAAACCGGACAAATGATCGGTCATGGCCGTGTCGATCTCCCGTTTGAGCTTCGTCCAAACAGCATGTCGGGGAACAGGTGGATGATCGCCTCTCCCGCTGACACGGCCGCGCGGCAATCCCATACACTGGACGCATGCTCGACCGGGCCGGCGGCACGAAAGGCGTGCCGACCACTGTTTCCGTGAGTAGAAGATGCCCCGCCTGACCGCGCGGCGTCGTGGAGTCCCTCGCCATGCCTCGACAAGGTGCCACCCGCGGCTTGCTCGACACCCCGTCCCGGTGGCCCGGCCGCTTCGTCCGCGTATCCCCGCGATTATGCACGAATCCGCTGGCGGCATTGGCGCTCTGCCTCGCGCTCGTCACCGGCGTCACGGTCTCGTCTGGTCATGCCCAGGGAACGCGGAGTGGGACCGCAAGCGCCTGTTCCCTCGCACCGGTAACCGTTCCCCTCTTCGGCGGGACGCCCGCCGCGATCGTCGCCGCGACGCCGGCCGCCTCGCAACCACCTGTGCCGGCGACCGTCGGCGCAGACCCGGCCGCAATTCAGGACGCGGCGTCGGTGATCGTGGCTTGCATCAATACGGGCGCCCCTTCGTTCAAATATGCCGTCTTCACGCCGCGCTACCTCGCCGCGCAGTTCGTCGACGGGGCGGGCCACTACCAGCCGGAGTTCGAGTTCAGGCTGAGTAGCCCCGCGCCACCGGTTTCGCCGGCAGCCCTTGCGTTCACGCTCGAGGCGGTCGAGGGTATCGAGCCGCAGGCGGATGGGCGGGTCCGCGTCACGCTGGTCCTCCGCTCGGACCAGGCGACCTTCCGGGATACCCTGCTGCTGGCGGACGTCGAAGGCCAGTGGCTGATCGACGAGGTGGTGAGCCTCGATCCCGCAGCGTGACGGCTTTCCCTGACATCAGCGTTTCCTCACCCTCCCAACGGGGCGACAGGAGCAGGAGATTCAGACCATGGTTACCTTGAGACAGGCGCCGCCACGCGAGGAAGACGAGGGGATCGGGCTCGGCCCGGAGGACCTCGAAACGCTCCAGGAAATCGAACGGCGTGTGCTTTGGCTGTCGACGCTGATGGTGCACCACGCCAACAACGTGCGCGCGAATCCGGACAAGCCGACCAAGGTGGGCGGGCACCAGGCGAGTTCCGCCTCGGTCGTGACGATCATGACCGCGCTCTATTTCCGGTTCCTCCGCGCGGGCGACCGAGTCTCGATCAAGCCCCATGCGTCGCCGGTGTTCCATGCCTGCCAGTATCTCCTCGGGCGACTCGACCGGAAATACCTGACGATGTTGCGCGAGCTTGGCGGGCTCCAGTCCTATCCATCCCGGACCAAGGATCCCGATCCCGTCGACTTCTCCACCGGCTCGGTCGGTCTCGGCGCCGTCGCCCCGGTGTTTGCGGCCCTGGCGGCGAAATACGCGACCGCAAAATTCGGCTCGGTCACCTCCGACCGGTTCATCGCGCTGATGGGCGATGCCGAGCTGGACGAGGGCAATGTCTGGGAGACGGTCGCGGAAGACGCGATCCAGGGCCTCGACAATGTGATCTGGATCGTCGACCTGAACCGGCAGAGCCTCGACCGGGTGATTCCGGGGATCAAGGCCGCCCGGCTCAAGCGGCTCTTCGCTGGCGCGGGCTGGGAAGTGCTGGAAGCGAAATACGGCACATCGCTCGAGTCGGTGATGAACGGGCCGGACGGTGGCGCCCTGCGGGACCGGATCGACACCATGTCGAATGAGGAGTATCAGGCGCTGATCCGGGTGACGGACGGTGTCGACCTGCGCCGCCGTCTCGCCGATGTCGCCGACCGCTCGCGACGCCAGGCGATTCTCGCCTCCGTGCGGGAGATACCGGACGATCAGCTGCAGACGCTGGTGGGCAACCTGGGCGGCCATGACCTGCCGAAGCTGCTCCAGGTGCTTGACCAAGCCGACGCGATCGATCACGCCCCCGTGGTGATCTTCGCCTATACCGTGAAGGGCTACGGACTCGCGTTCGCGGGGGATCCCCTCAATCACTCGCAACTTCTCTCGAACTCGCAGATGGAGGAACTTCGCGGCCAGTTCGGCATCGCCGAAGACGAGGCATGGGATCGACTCCCGGAAGACTCCGCCGCCGGAGCATGGTGTGCACGGGTTGCTGCCGGCCTCGACCGCCCGGGAACCGCCGTCTCGCTTTCGGCGGATCCGATTCCCGATGAGCTGCAGCCTCGCCAGCCGGGTCAGACCTCGACACAGGAAGCGTTCGGGCGGGCCTTGCTCCGGATCGGCGAGATCCCGCAGATCGGCGAGCGGGTCGTCACCATGTCGCCGGACGTTGCCACCTCGACCCACCTGGCCGGGTGGATCAACAAGGCTGGCGTGTTCGCGGTCGAGGAAGCCCAGGATTTCGAAGGCGAAGCGAAGCGCATGCTGCGCTGGAAGCCATCACCCAGGGGCCAGCATATCGAGCTTGGCATCTCGGAGATGAACCTGTTCATGGCACTCGGTCAGTTCGGATTGACCGAAGAGCTCGCCGGCCAGCCGCTGATACCGATTGGCACCGTCTACGATCCGTTTGTCTGCCGCGGCCTCGATGCCCTGATCTACAGCCTCTACATTCGCTCCCGGATGATCTTCGCGGGCACTCCCGCGGGGGTTTCGTTGAGCCCCGAAGGCGGAGCGCACCAGAGCACGGTGACCCCATCGCTGGGAATTGAGCTTCCGAACCTGCTCTTCTACGAACCGGCGTTCGGGCGAGAGGTCGACTGGGTTCTGCTCGAGGCGCTGCGGCAATGCTGCGACCGCGACCATGGTCTGTCGACGTACCTCCGGCTGTCGACCAAGCCGATCGACCAGGCCTTGATGGAGGAACCGCTGGCCCGGCTCGGCGAACGCGAGCTTCGTCGGCAGGTGCTCGCGGGGGGCTATCGGCTCGTCGACCGGAATGTGACCGCCCCAGGTATTCCGGACAAGGATGTCGTCCACATCGCGGCCGGTGGGATCATGATTCCGGAAGCGGTCGAGGCGGCGCGGGCGCTCCGGGAGGAAGGGGTGGCCGCGAACGTGATCAACGTGACCAGCGGCAATCGCCTTTTCGCCGCTCTCCGGCAAGCGCGCCGGGCACAGTTGACGCGAGCGGCCGCAGCGCTCGATCTGGGTCAGCTCGAAGAGCTTTTCCCCGCGCCGGAACGACGCGCGCCAATCGTGACGGTCCAGGATGGCGCGTCGCATTCGCTGTCGTTCCTGGGAAGCGTCTGGGGGGTACCGGTGGTGCCGCTTGGGGTGGATGAATTCGGTGAATCCGGCGCCCGCCAGGATATCTATCGCAAGGTCGGGATTGACGCTGGTCAGATCGTGAACGCCGGTTTGCTGGCACTGGAACTGGCTGGCTCCTGATCGCGCGGAGACAACGGACAATGGCGCGCAGTCTCGACCACCGGCCGCGCAAAACCGTCGATGGCAGGCGGCGCGTTCACGTGCCGGTCCGCTTGAAGCCGGAAAATCCGCCTGCCGACAGGTCTCCCGTGCCCGTAAACCCTTGCTCGCGCGGAACCGAAGGAGCCGGCACCTCGCCGCGGCCACCCTTGTAGGCGTCCTGCAACGTCTTCTTCAGAAACAGGATGAACTCGTCGTCGCCCCGCGATCCGGAAAGCCAGACGTGCATTCCCCGGCCGCGCTGGACGCCAATCAGGCGAGCGCCTCCCGGAGCGCGCCGCACGGCGGCGAACTCCGTCCATCGGCGAAACTCCGTCGCGCCCAATCGAATCCCGGCATCCGTCAGGGTGTACTTGATCGGCAACAGAAGCAGAAGGCCATAAGAAAACAGCGGGGCAGCCAGGATCCACCATGGTGCCGTTCCGGCAATCGCGAGGATGACCGCCACGGCGAGCGCGCTCGTTCCGGAAGCAAGGTGCATCCGGGCTCGCGCCAGTATGGGGATTGACACGGAGGCGATACTCCTCCCTTCAAGTGGGGTTCGCCCAGGTCGGATCCAGCGGACCCAGGTCAGGACAATCACGCCGGGGAGGATGAGCACAAGAGGATTCATGGGCGATATCCGGAGGTGGTGAATCGAAAATGGGGTGATGCCCGGGTAAGCATGTGGATCGCACTTGAGAAGCCGGCTGACGAAGCGGCCCGAGAGGCATACGGCGTTCCGCGAAAGGCAGACCGTCGATCTCACCCAGCCATCGTACACCGCGGGGGAAGCCCCAAGGATTGTCCTTTTGTATGTGGTGAAGTACGTGGGCTCACCAGGGTTGTGACGGATTGCACAAACGGGATCGCGGCGTCTCGTGCTTGGGGCCACCCCGTATACCGGTAAAGAGTGAACGTCACACTCGGTTGTCGCTCGGCGGAAACATGTGTTCCCTCACGCTTGCCCGCCATATTCCATGTTCGTTCTGGAAGTAGAGCCATCGATCATCGTTCGACCAGCCGACGAAGGGGCGGAAGCCTTCGCCACGAAAGACGGCGATCTCGCGTTCCACATCGCCATAGATGTGCACGTCGATCTGCCAGTCGCCCGCCAGGTAGGACGCAAGGGCTGGTGTGTCGAAACAGGCGATGTACACGGCGTTTGGCGAGATGCCGTCACAGGTCCCCATGGACCGCGACCAGACGGGCTCGGTCCAGCGCCCCGGGAGATCGGGGTAAGGAGACCCGGGCGGCAAGGTGGACACGGATCCACTCGCGACATCGACAAGGACCGTCGGGGCACCGGCGTCGCGCTCGTCCCGCAACAGGACCTTCGAGGCGTCGGGTGCGGCGGACACGAAATCGTAGGATGCCAGCGGCAAGGTAAGGCTTGCCCCAGTGTCGATCGAGATCAACTCCACGCCATCGGGCCCCTGCCGTCCGAGGTAGACGGCCCGGAAGCGATATTGGGGTCGGCTGTTGGGTTGCTGGATCTCGATCGGAGCGACGATCAGATCGATCCCGTCGGCGGCGGCGGCGATCCGCTCGACGCCGGCCCCTGGAGCGAGGTCCAGGCGGTGCGCGATGTCGAGGCGCAGACCCGGCATCAGGATCAGCGGAGCCAGGATCAGGATCGCCACCGCTGATACCGCAAGGAAGATGCGCAGGAATCGCCGCTGAAACGACGAATGAAGGTGACTCCGGGAATCCGAGCTCATGACCGTCGCTTGCCTCGACCGTGGTCATCTCGAGTCAAGGGCGAGCCGGTTCCTGGGACAGCTCTTCCTGCTCCGCGATGGCTTCGCTCTCCTCGTCCATGCCGTCGTCGTCCGGCTGATCGTCCTCGCCGTCGTCATCGGCCAATTCATAATCGCCGCTGGCAATGACGTGGAGGTCGCTCAACGCGTCGAAGACGCCAAAGGTGAGATCCTCGAACTGGACATCGCCGCGAACATAGGCCACGAATGCGTCGACCAGTTCCTCACCGATCTCCCTTGCCAATTGTTCCTGCTCGTCTGACTGCGCTCGCTGCTCATTGGAATCCGCCATGGTCGACTCTCCAGCTTGTTGCGGCTTATTGTTCGGTCGGCGTGATTCCTGGATCTCGTCCAGTCCTCGCCTCGCATCCAAGCTTACCCGTGGGCGAGCGTTCGTGCATCTCCGGCGACAACCCGGTGCCCACCCCCGATGCGTCGGTTCTCCATACCGCGTTCGGGGTGGTGCACCACAGCCCGAAGATTGACCAGTCTCTCGCACGGATGCTCTGCGCGAGCGTAAGGCTGTTCCCTTTGCTGATCGAGCGCGACGCGGGACCGACCCACCTGGCAGCCGTCTGGTACGAACCCGCACACCAGTACAATGACCCTTGGGACCGCGTTGGCGACCCGCCCTCGGCTGGATATGGCCCTGGTGCCGGGTCATCGCGATCCCATGCCCACGCCATCATGGCTGATCGAAATGCATTGCCTCAATCCCTGGAAGGACGGCCACGTGACCGCACGAGACGCGGCGTCGATCGAAACCGGACTGTCGAGCCACGCAGGGGCCCCGGATCAGGACTCCGGCGATACGCTCGACCGGCGGGTGGATCTTTCCGCCGCGGGATGGTTCGGCGTATTCGTCGCGCTTTGCCTCGCCGCGGCGCTCGCCCTCCGCTTCACCAGGCTCGACGCCCTCGCCCTGTCGCCCCGCGAAGGCGAATGGGCGTACGACGCATGGTCGCTCTATACCGGCAGGCCGCTTCCCGGTGGTGAGACGCTTCCGCTCGTGGGTCCGCTGTTCCTGCTGCTCGAAGCGGTGATCTTCTTCCTGTTCGGGGCTTCCGACGCAACCGCCCGATCCCTGCCCGCGCTTGTCGGGATCGGAATCCTGGGATTGATCCTGGCGCTTCGCCCCTTCCTGCCACGGGCCCAGATCGCGGGGATGCTGGTGCTGGCGACACTCTCCCCGTCGCTGGTATTCGCCGCGCGGACGGTCGATCCCGTGATTCTGGTGGCGTTCTGGTCGCTCGCCGCGGTCGTGACGGTGCTCAGGGCGGGAATATCGGGTGGTGCGTCCGCGACGGTGTGGGCGGCGTTGCTCGGTGTCTCGATGGGTGGCATGCTCGCCTCCGGTCCCGAAGGCGTGTCGGCCCTCATCACCGTGGCGATCGCCTTTACGGTTGCCGCGACCACGAACGCGGCGGGCGGCCGGGCTCCGGTCCGGGACCCGCTCGCCACTGGGTTGTCCGCGATCCTTGGCTCGCCTCGCGCGACGTCGGCCATGATCGTCGGTCTGTTGGCGTCCATCCTGCTCGTCTTTACGCGGCTCCTTTCCGACCTCACCGCGCTCGAAGGAGTGCTGACGACGTTCAGCGACTGGGCGCGCCTGCTGACGACCCAATCTTCCACCACGCCAATCCAGTTCTTTTTCACCGCAATCGTGCTCTACGAGATCCTGGCAGTCGTCTTCTCGGCGGTCGCGCTGATTAGCTCGTTCGATCGCGACGAGACCGATGAGACCAGCCACGGCTTGCTCCGGCCACCACTGTTCGTGGCCTGGTTCGTGACCTCGCTCGCGATCCAGAGCTTCTCGTCCGGGAGGCATCCGGATCAGACGCTGCTTGTCACGCTTCCCCTCGTGCTGCTCGGTGGGATCGGACTGGGGCGGCTGGGCGCTCGCATCCCGTGGCGGTCGCTGCCGACGACACGGGCCGGCGTCGTGCCGGTCGCGATCCTCGGGATTGTGATCGGGCTGATCGCCGCGGTGACCTATATCGCGCGGGACAACGACCCTGCCGCACCGGGACAGGACGGTGCGCCGACACTGCTCCAGGTCGCGTTCGTGTTGCTGTTGATCGTGATTCCTCTTTCCGCCGTGCTGGCGGGCGAGCTCACGACTTCGGGATGGGCCCGCCACGTCGGCTGGTCCGCGCTGCTGGTTCTTGGGCTGGTGCTGGGGATCTACACGATCCGGACGACTACGCAGTTGTCGTATGTCCGGGCCGACGAGGGGACCGAGTTGCTCGCGCCGGGGGTGCCCACTCCTGGGGTTCGGGCACTGGTCGACCAGACGCTTCGGCTCTCCCGGGACCTCTCCCTTTCCGAGGTCTCCAACATCGACAATACCGGCAGTTACGGCATATCGATCGCGATCGACCCTTCCCTGGAGTCGCCGCTCACCTGGTACTTCCGCAATTTCCCGTCGGTCACGATCGCCACTCCGGCGGGATGGGCGGATGCGGACATGGTGATCGCGCCGACCGCGGAAGGGATGGAAGAGGCGGGCTTCATCGATCGCTCGCGGACATGGCTCAACCGGGTGCCTACAGCGTACGAGGAGCTCGACACCTCCGAAGCGGCCTCGTACCTGGTGTCGCCATCCAAATGGTACGACGCGATCCGTTACCTGCTGCATCGCGAGCTGCCGGTTGCGCCGGTCCCAGAGCAGATCAGCGTTGGCTACACCTTTCGCTTGAGCAACCAGATGAACCCGACCGATGGACCGTTCGCCCTGTTCACCGGCGAGGCCATCGGACCCGGATCGGCGCTGGGCCAGACGAACGGCCCCACCGGCATCGCCCTCGACGGCACCGGCGAGACCGTCTACGTGGTCGATGCCGGCAACCAGCGGATCCAGCGTTACGCCAGGGATGGATCCTTCATCGGGGCTTGGGGTCCGGAAACCGATGCGAGACTCGCGTTGGGATTCTCGGAAGAGCTGAATCAGGGCGCGAGCGACATCGTCGTCGACGGCGACGGCTTGATCCATGTTGCCGACACATGGAACCATCGCGTGCTGGTGCTCGATAGCGACGGACAAGTCGTCCGCGAGATCGGCAGAACCAGCGAGCTCACAGACATCGACAATTCGACCGATCCCTCGGTCGAGACGGGCCTGTTCTTCGGTCCACGAGGGATAGCGCTGTCGAATGGGGAAATCTTCGTCACGGATACCGGCAACGAGCGCGTCCAGGTATTCGCGCCGGACGGCACGTTCCTGCGGGCGTTCGGCGGCTTCGGCAGCGAGCCGGGCAAGCTGGTGGAGCCGGTCGGAATTGCGATCGGACCTGACAACAACGTCTATGTCGCCGATTCCGGAAACGCGCGGCTGAGCGTATTCACCAAAGACGGCACGCCGGTAAACCAGTACCCGGTTGAAAGCTGGACGACCCAGAGTGAGCGGCTCAACTACCTCCGGTTCGGTCCGGATGGCCTGCTCTACATGACGTCGCCGGGGAGCGGGGTGGTGGAAGCCTTCTCGATCCGCGATGGCGAGATCGCGGAGGTCTCCGACGGCGGTGTCGGATCACCCACGGGGATCGCCGTGGCGTCCGACGGCACCCTGCTCGTGACTGACAGCCGAGCGAGCACCGTTGAAGAGATCGTGCCGGTCGTGCCGGAGGGTTTTGGCACCGGGATAGCGGCCACTCCCGCCTCGCCTCAGCCGCCGGAGGCTGTGCTGCCGCTCCGTTGATCCCGCGGTCCGGCGGGCGATTAGAGCCAGGGCTTCCCTGCCTGACCCGGGACCGGATGGCCGGAAACGCCCCTCAACCGTCGAACCCGATCAGCTCGGTATCGACATCGCCCAGCATTCCGAGGTCGAGCGAGCGCTCGATGAACGCGACGACGTTGCTCAGCATCTGGTTAGCATGCGGGCCGGCGTTGGAGACCACGACGATACCGAGCGTGCCGGTTCGCATGTCATCCAGATCCTCGATCTCGGCAATCGCGGCATTGAACTGATTGCGCACCCGCTTGCTGATCGAACGCAGCTCGTTCCGCTTGTCCTTGATCGTGAACGCTTCCGCGAAGAGGATTGTGACCCGCGCGCGGCCGATGACGGCGCTCACGGGGTCACGCTGACCGAGAGCCGCACGTCTCCGGTCTCGGCATCGATCTCCCACGCCAGGGTTCCGCCGAGCCTTTGCACGATCAGGCTCCCAATCGTGAACAACTCGGCGATCTGGTTCGGCTCCAGCGCGAGGGATTCGGCCAGGTCCAGATCGGGCAGGCCCGAGATCAGCGCAGTCGGTGGCTGGGCCGAGAGGTCCGCCTCGATGATGTCTGCCCCGAAGGCGCGGTAGTTGGTCAGCAACGCATCGAGAATCTCCGCCGCCCGCCAGGTTCGGGTCAGGTCCCATCCCCGTGCGAAGACGTCGGCGATGCCGGCGCGCCAATGGTCGAGGCCACCTTCCAGCGTCCCGAGTGTCTGGATGGTGCCGAGAACGAGGGCCTGGGCGTTGAACGCCGATTGCTCGAACAGCTCCTCATCGGTGTACTCCGCGGCTCCGTGCTCGATCTCGTCGATGAGCGATTGCGCCTGAAGGGGCGCCTCTGGATCGGACGTTTCGTTGTCGTTCATGACTCCCCCTCCGGACACCGCCCCGATGCAGGCAAGCCCGAGCTCGAACCCGAAAGACGGCTCGGCTGTTGATTCAGCTCAGGGCCGTCAACTCACGCGTGGCATGGTTGAGCCGGACTCCCCCGTCAGGTGTGCAAAGCACCGTATCCTCGATCCTGACTCCGAACTTTCCGGCAAGGTAGATTCCTGGCTCGTCGCTGAATACCATGCCTGGCGCGAGCGGGAGATCATTCCCTGCGGTCAGATATGGTTCCTCGTGGATGTCGAGCCCGAGCCCGTGGCCGACGCGATGGATGAACGCTTCGCCATATCCGGCGTCGGCGATCAGCGTCCGGGCGGTTCGGTCCAGCTCCTCGATCGGAACGCCGGGATGAACGGCGTCAAGGGCCGCCTGGTTCGCGCGCAGGACGACATCATAGACCGTGCGGAATTCGTCCCAGGGCGCACCGACGCACACCGTCCTCGTCACATCGGATTGATACCCTTCAAGGCTGCCGCCCCAATCGAAGATCACCGCATCGCCCTCCGCGATCAGCCGCTCGCCGGTGGCGTGGTGGGGCGATGCCGAGTTCGGCCCACTGGCGCAGATGCCCCAAATTTTGGTGATTCCGCGTTCGGCGGTCAGATCCGTCAGGCGAGCGAGCGCCTCTCGCTCCGAGAGTCCTGAAATCGGCGGTCCGGCGATGAACGCTTCCCACGCCTCGTCGGTGAGACGGCTGACCTCGCTCATGAGGTCGATCTCGACAGCATCCTTGATCATCCGCAACTCACGCATGAGCGGCGTAGCTTCGGTCCAGGTTGCCGCCCCGACCCTCGCCTGGATCCGGAGCAGGAAAGCACTCCAGAGCTGATTGCCGACGGCGACATGTTTCCCGGCAACATCACCGATCACACGTGCGGTCAGCTCGTAGGCGTCTTCACCGTCTGCCCAGGGATGTACGGAAACATGCCGTCGCGCCGCCCCCACCAGCGGCACCTCGAGCACTGGCACGATGAGTGACGGCGTACCTTCGCTGGCAATCACCAGTAGATTCAGCCGCTCGCTCAGATGAGCGTCGAAACCTGTCAGATAGAAGAGATCCGACGAGGGACCGAGGAGCAGCATGTCTACCCCGGTGGCGCGCATGTGCTTCCGCAGGCGGGCGATCCGGTTGGCGTAGAGGTCGTGAGGGGTGCCGGGAGGGGGCATGAGAGTGGCTCCTGCTCGTGCAGATCGCGAACGGTTCCCGCAACGCCCCGGTTATCCCAGATCGGGTGCCCCACGTCCAGCGCATCCACAGCATTCCCGCCTCGGTCGCAGGGTCGAGACGGTGCATGCTACGCTCGTCAGTACGCGGTGTGGACGCCGCGGCTGACTCGTTGACCCAGTACGCAGGATACAGACGCGAACCATGTCGACACCACCTTCGCACGGCCGGATCGCGATTGACCTCGATGGCGTTCTCACCGAGCATCCGGGTCCACTGGCAATTGCCAGCAACGATCGGTTCGGTCTCGACCTGCCGGAACGGGCCTTCATCGACTCGGCTGGTCTCAACGTGCCGAACGAGGTCCGGGAGTGGGTCTACAGCGATGATGGTCCCGCCGCCCGGCTCGTGCCATATCCGGGAGCGCAGGACTTCCTGCGACAGGTTCTCGCCCTCTTTGGCGCCGCCAATGTCATGATCCTGACCGCTCGCCCGGAGTCGGCTTCGGGGATGACGGCGGCCTGGCTGGAACGGCACGGCTTCCCCCTGCCCCGGCTGATCTTCGCCGATGACAAGCTGACGCACGCACGACTGAACGACTGCCGGTTTGCCGTGGAAGACAGCGAGCGCCACGCGCTGAACTATGCGGCGGGTGGGATCAGGTGCTTCCTGATCGATCCCTCTCGGCATATCCACCTGGACGACGAACCGTCGATCTCCCAGGTCGATGGATTCGACGACATCCTCGCTCACCTGCGGACCGCGATCGATCCGCGCCAGGCGGTGACTGCCGCCCTCCCGCCGGTCGATTCCAGCGGTCTCCGCGAGACGCCGATCATCGTCGTCAGCGACGCCATTCATCCGATCGCCCGCGACGTGCTGGCCGCCAGCTCGACCCTTGTCGATGTCGATGGGACGGATAGAGCCGCCCTGATGGCGGCGCTCCCTCACGCGGATGGGCTGGTGGTCCGGAGCGAGACGCAGGTCACCGCCGACGTGCTGGCGGCGGGCCCGCGCCTTCGGGTTGTCGCTCGTGCCGGGGTTGGGGTCGACAACATCGACCTTGCAGCCGCGACCAGGGCGGGGGTGCTTGTGCTCAACGCGCCCGGCGCGAACGCGGTTTCCGCCGGCGAGCACACGGTTGCGGTCTTGCTCGCGCTGGCCCGTGAACTCCCCTCCGCCAACGCATCGACGCATGCCGGCCGGTGGGAACGACGCCGGATCAGGCCGTTCGATCTCAATGGGCGGACGGTCGGCATCATCGGACTGGGCCGGGTCGGCTCGGTCGTGGCCAGGCGACTCCACGCCTTCGGGATGCGGATTGTCGCGCACGATCCGTACATCCCGGCCACACGGTTCGCGGAACTCAGGGCCGAGTCGATGAGTGTCGCCGATCTCTACCGGGAAGCGGATGTGGTGACGTTCCACGTGCCGTCGACCGACAAGACCCGCAACATGCTCGACGCCCGGACGATCGGTCAGCTCAAGCATGGCGCGATCGTGCTCAACATGGCGCGGGGGGATGTGGTTGACCAGGAGGCGCTGGCGGAAGCGCTCCGTGATGGACAGCTTGCTGGTGCCGGAGTCGATGTATTCCCGGTCGAGCCCTGTACGCAATCGCCGCTGTTCGGGCTGCCGAACGTGATCGTTACGCCGCATACGGCGGGGTCGAGTGCCGAGGCGCTGGAAGCGGTGGGCCGAGTAATCGCCACGTCGACGCTCGCCGCCCTGCGCGGTGAAGCGGTGCCGAATGCGGTCAACCTGCCGCAGGCAACGCTGGAGGCGCCCGAGCTTCGGCGCCTGACGACGGTAGCGGGCGCGGCGGGTCATCTGCTATCGGTCCTGGTGTCCGATATCCCGCGGGAGATTCGCCTGCATGTCCGCGGGTCGGTGTCTCCCGATGTCGCCCAGCATGCGCTCAACGCGGCGCTGAGCAGTGCATTCCAGCACTGGCTGGACCGGCGTGTCACGCCTGTCAACGCCGGGGTCGTCGCCAGCGCCATGAATGTCGAGGTCGGCACACCGATCATCGATCATGACGAGCAGGCATTTCCCCAGTTCCTATTTGAGGTCTGCGGAGAGTCGACGCACACCGTCACCGTAACCTGGGACCGTCCCTACGCAGGGATCGTGGCGGTGGACAAATTTTCGCTGGAGCGACCGTTGGCGGGCCACGTGCTCATCACCCACCATCACGATCAGCCGGGCGTGATCGGCACCCTTGGCATGATTCTCGGGCACCACGGCGTCAATATCGCCGGGATGCAGGTCGGCCGCGTGGCTCCCCTTGGTGAGGCCCTGATGGTGACCAATGTCGATGAGGCCATCCCCCCGGAAGCGCTTGAAGAGATCCGGCGCTGCACGGCGGTCGAGCACGCCTACGTGGTGTCCCTCCCGCCGTTCGACGCGGAGCCGGACCCGGTCGTCCTCTCGGCGATCACCGCCGCCGCGGTCGCGGCCAAGTGAGATGACGACTCCCCCCTCGTCCGGGCTGGAGGACGCCGCCACGGCGCACGAGCCCGGCGCACCCGGCGCACGCGGGCTGATCGTCGTGATGAGCGGAGACGTCTTCTTCGGCATGCGAATCCGCACATCGCTGCGGCCCCTCGGGTATGAGGTGGTGAGCCATGGTGACGCCGTCGCCTTTTCGAGTGCGCTCTCGGCAAGGGAACCGCGCGCCCTGCTCGGGCTGATCGATTTCAACCGGGCGGTCGATTGGAGCGCGCTCGCCGACGCCCTCAACGGACCGGTCCCGATCGTCGCGTTCGGCCCGCACAAGGATATCGCGGGCTTCAGGTCTGCCAGGGAAGCCGGTGTGACGAGGGTCGTGGCGAACGGTGAGTTCTCGCGGACCCTGCCGGAACTCGTCGAACGCTACGCCAACTCCCCTTCCGCCTGAACCACGGTTGCGGCCGATCGTCGCGTGTTGCCACGCGGGCGTATACTCTGTACGTACGCGAAAGGCGACCAGAGAGATGACCGCATCACGAGTTGAGCAGATCGACACCGCTGAGACGAACCCGGATATGCGTTTCCCCATGCCGCTGGCGTCCCTTCCGGAGTCACCGGAACTGCCGCCGCCGGGTGTCATGACACTCGATGCCGCGGTCGAGATGTTCTTCGGCGACCTGCGGCTCGCGCCTCGCTCCAAGAAGACGTACCGGCAGGGGATCGGCAAGTTCCTCCGGCACCTCGAAGCGCACGAAGGGATCGACCCCAGGGTGGCTCCGGTCACGGCGCTGCAGACGGACCACGTTACGTCGTTCGCGGCAATCCTCGTTCCGGATGACATCCGCTCGCCGGAAGAGGTCTCCCAGATGCGGACGGCGCAGAACAATCTCGCCGCCGTGCGAAAGCTCTGCGCGTACCTCTCGGCGTACGATTTGCACCCGGCACTGCCGACGGAACGGATGCGCGTCCGCATCGCGGCGATGATGCCGCGGTTCACGCCTCCCCCGCCCGACGTCAAGCTGCCGGATCTCGAGCGGATCGTGGAGCATGTCAGCTCGCGTCCGATCGAGGAGAAACCGCACCTCGAGCTCCGTCGTCTCAAAGTTCAGGCGATGGTCCTGTTCATGTTCCGGACAGGGGTTCGCGTATCGGAGCTGTGTGCTCTGCGACGCCGGGATGTCGACCTCGAAGGTGGCACCGCGGGAATCTACCGGGCGAAGGGCGGCAAGAGCCGGACGGTGCACTTCGACAACGACACCGCGAAGGCCATGATGACGTACTGGCAGCGGCGCGGGGATCAGCTTCGCGGGTCGGGAGCCTTCTCGGCCTTTAGCGGCCGGGACAAGGTTGGCCAGCCGGGCAATGGAATCAGCCCTCGCACCGTCGAGCACATCGTCGCCGAACTTTGCAAGGAGCTCGGTGTCGAAAGCGACGTGACCCCGCACTCGTTCCGGCATGGCCTGGCGACGGAGCTTGTGCGACGCCGCGTGCGAGAGTCGACCGTCCAGACGATCCTCGGCCATGCATCACCACAGACGACACGAATCTACGTCCACAAGTCGGCGATCGAAGTCGCGGAAGAGTATCAGGATGCCTTTGGAGCCTATCGCAAACCGGCAACGCAGATCGACTAGTCGCGTCAGGCGGCGGGTCGCGGCCTGGAGCGTTGGTATCGCGCTGATGTTGGGCGGAATGACGGCTTGCGCCGAGGGGACGTCACGCGATGCCGAAATAGGGAGGCAGCGGGATGCCGAGCGCACATCCGTGGTAACCGATCTGCAAGCCACGAGCTCGGCGCGGCTACTCGCTGGCACGCCGCCAGCGACACCACCGGCCGCCTCCCGCGGCAGCGCGGGCGGTCATTGACCGACCTCCGGACATCGCCGGATCGCAATGGCCACCGGATCCAAATCCGGTGGCCATTGCGGAAGGTGCGGGAAAGGCGAGTCGGGAGCTACTGTCCGGTCAGCTCGGGCGGCAGCGTCGGCGCCGCACAGGTCTCGGCGGCGAAGCATCCGACCTGGGCAGTGGCAAGGGCGAGCGCGGCCTGCTCCGCTACCTCCGGTGAGGGCGCTCCCTGGACGTCGATGACACCGACCGACGTCCCGACCGCGAACATCACGCGATAGCTGTCGATCGTGTCCGCTCCGGTTGCCGGGCTCGGGAAGCGGAAAGCAACCGTCTGCGCCGCACCCTCGACCGTGGGCGCCTCGGCCGCTTCAACGCCGGAGATCGCGGGGGTCAGCTCGCTCGCCTGGTCGACCACGGCGGTGGCGTCCGTGTCACTGCTGAAGGTCGTCACCCCGACCGCGACATAGGGCGCGAGGTTGTCCTCGGTACCGAGCCCGACCGCTTCCGACCAGGTGGCGTCGAAGCCGCCCAGGGCGGAGCCCTGGAGACCGTAGAGCCCCTCGACCTCGACGGGGCTCAGGAACCCTGCCTGGAGTTCGGTTCCCAGCCCGCCGAGGGGGAGCACCCGTGGCACGAGCGCCAGATCGGTGCGCTCGGGATTCTCGTTCCCCAGCGCCGCGGTCGCGCGTCCTTCGAGCTCGGCGGCCAGCGAATCGGCAATCGCCGGGTCCGGCGCGGTTCCATCCGCGCCAGTGGATTCGACCGCGACCCCGACCAGGAAACGATCGATCCGGAACGTCAGATCGACGGTCGACACGCTCGCCGCCGGATCAGCCGGATCGGGATAGGTACCGGTGGTGACCTCGCGCGGCTCTTCGCCGACCGACGTCTCCGCGTCGGTCAGCGCGCCGCCGGTGATCGCCCGTGTCTCGTCTTCGATTACCCCAAACCCTGCCTCGGCGGCCGCGGCGTCGGTCCAGGCGGTCACGTAGGTCCGGATCCGGCCTGTCTCTTCACCATCGGTATAGACGCTCACGTACTGGCTGACGAACCCGGCATCGGTCAGCGCCGTGGCCTCGATGGTTCCGGACGCCGACTGCTCGGCCGTCAGGAATGTCTCGCCCTCGAACGCGTAACCGTCGGGAAGGGCGCTCTCGTCGAGCGTGATCGAGGCCATTGCCGCGCGCAGGGCAATATCGATCGTGTTCCCTGGGGGCGACGCGGGAGGAGACGACTCTTGAGCGACCGCGGGGGAACCAAGCAGGATAACTCCCGCGATGAGGGCTCCGAACGTCCGCCCGGACCGGGTGAGTAGGGATCGAGTCAAGACAATGTGCTCCCTTGGTGCGATCGAATGGTAGCGAGAGGATCGGCTCCGGCATTGACGCGCTGGATGTCCATCATGATCCTAACCTATTCCACGAGTGGGGAGCCCCGTCGGTTTCGTCGGGCAGCCCACCCGACTCCAACGGTGCATCGAGAGGAGCACGGGGATGATGCGACCGGCAACTCTGGCCACGCATGGCATGGTGGCGACGCCGCA